>QNEL01000006.1 GCA_003645185.1 Candidatus Parabeggiatoa sp. nov. 3 | reverse complement strand
CTCAGGCTAAAAAAGAAGAAGAATTACTGGTTGCACAAGAAAACCAGAAAATTCACTTGGCGAATCTTGAAACGCAGACAAAAATGAACCTCGCTAAAAAAGCGGAAGATTTAGCCATCGTTGAGGAAATGAAGAAGATTCAACTGGCCAATGTTGATAAGGATAAAGCAACCCAGCTCGCTCGAATTGAGAAAGAGAAGGAAATGAAACTGGATCAAAAAGCGGAAGAGTTAGCCCTAGTTGAGGAAATGAAAAAAATTCAACTGGCCAATGTTGAAAAGGAAAAGAAGATCCAATTGGCTCAAAAAGAGAAAGAATTTTCCATTATTCAGGAAGAACAGAAAATTCAACTGGCGAATGTTGAAAAGGATAAACAGGTTCAGTTAGCTAACCAACTGAAAATGTTAGCCCTGGTTCAGGAAGAACAGAAAATTCAACTGGCCCAAAAGGCCAAAGACTTGGCTATTGTTGAGGCGGAAACGAAAGTTCAACTGGCCCAAAAATCAGAAGAATTGGCTCTGGCGCAAGAAGATCATAAAATTCAACAGGCCAAATTTGAATCCGCGCAATTTGAGGCTAAGATTTTCAGAGAAAAAGGGTTAGCTGAAGCGGATGTTCTGAAAGCCAAGTACGCGGCCCGCATTTCAGAAATGTACATCGCGGAAATTCAAAAAGAAATCGCGGCCATTATTTACCCCAATTTAAAGGGGGTTAATGTGACCATGCCGCGTAATATCGTTAATTTAGGCGGACAAGACAACAAGCTACAAACTAATCTTGATGTCTTATCAAGCTTTGCCACAATTGGGGTGATGGAAGGGCTAGAAAAGAAGGCATTAGATCAATCGCCTCTCATAACCCAATCAGACTCACCTTGAAAATCGTGTTGCTATTTTTTTTCAACATTCCATGTTCAAGTTTTTGCGCGCAAAAACTTGAACATGGAATAGAGTCCACAGAGAACCACAGAGGGGCACAGAGGATGATCACTCTGTGTTCCTCTGTGAACGCCGTAAAGCGTTTTTAACGCAACAATTTTGAACAAAAATTGCTTTCGCACTTTTCTCGCAAATAAACAATCATGTTTTCCAGAATCTACAAATACAATCACGAACTCAATTCTTACGATTTGATCAAATTCATTGCCATCATCGCAATGATAATCGATCATATCGGATTTTTTTTTATCATCGAGAATACCGACTATTGGCGTGCCATAGGCCGATTAGCCGCTCCTCTGTTTTTCTTCATTGTCGGTTACGTTTCAAAATATCATATCCGATTCAATATTTTATTCTACGGCATACTCATCACCCTTGTGCATATTGACTTAGGCTACCCTTTCCTGCTGAATATCCTCATCGTCATTGTCTGTATCAAATGGCTATTGGATCGTTGGCAACCCAGCCAAGCTAATACCCTTACCTTAGTCCTGATTTTTATCAGCTTGTATTTTCTCTATTTTTGGACAAGAGAGTGGATTGAATATGGACTATTAGGTTTCGCTTACGCCATCTGTGGGCACTTAGTCGCGACACAAACAAAACCCATTTTCACCTCGTTTTGCATAGCCGCAACCCTGTTTACTCAATTTTTTGAGCGCATTCTTTTCAACGACAATCTGCATATTGCGTTCATCATTTCAAGCGTTGCCATTCTACTCTATCTCATCATGGCCTTATTTCGATATCAAGTCTTTACTGTTCACAACCCCATTATTAAAAATACCGTGTTAATCTTTTCCAGATACTCACTAGAAATCTATTTTTGGCATTTATTTATTTTTACCCTGATTTTTTTATTATTTTTCAACTGATGATACGCAACGTACTCAAGGAGAATTTTAAAGAATAAGGCATAAAACCGAGTAGTGAGGCATAAAGGTGATATGGGGCGCATTTCTAAAAAAAGGATCATTATCAATCTGGGTTGAGTTGTACTACAAAACCGTGGGAATGTACATGAGATATTGTTTATCAAGATAGAATCCTTTATTAACGCTATCGTTACCAATTTATTTATTCTTTGTTATATTCTTTACAAATTTCTTTTGCGGTTATTGGCAATAGAGAATGGAATAATTATTGCTTCAATGAGCATGACGCTTTTGTCATGCCTAATAAAAACGGGTATAACATACATTTTATGGCGGGAATATCGTTGTACTCATGGTAGTCAAACGCCAAAAAACAGTTTTTAGTTTTTATTATTATCAATGATTGATAATGCCCCTTTTTTTGGGAATGCGCCCAGTGATATGATAGTTGATGACGCAGCGCCTCATGATTGACGCTGATTTTTTTAATCAGTGTTAATCATGAGCATCAGTTAAATCAGCCTTCTATCTATAACTTTCATTTTCTTGTAAAGCAAACCAATCAATGAATAGCTTACCCAATGACATGTATAGCGCACAAAACGCTTTTGAACAGCAACTTGCTCAACAAATCCTAATCAGTGAAAAAAAGCGTGTAACCATTCTTGCTGTCATTCTCAGTTTTCTGGTGGTATTAGAAGTTTTCATACTAGGTTGCTGTACGCTCGGTTTCTTTCCAAAAGAATTTTACTCTAAAGTATATGGTTTACCATTTTGGGTATGGTTAAACTTATTATTAGCCAGCTTTGCGGCTTATGAATGGGGATTACGGTTATTTATAGACTACGTGATTAGGCGCAAAAAAAAAATCCCTACCTTTTATCGCTACTTTAACGTGTTTGAAGAAACCAGCTTTCCCACTCTAGCTATTTTACTGATGGCACAAGTGCTTGATCCCATTTCCGCCCTGATTGCACCACCGACTTTTATTTATTTCATTTTCATCATTTTAGCCGTATTACGCCTAGATTTTAAATTATGTCTCTTTACCGGCAGCGTTGCTGCATTGGAATATTTTTTACTGGCTTGGTTTTACTTGCCAGCACTCAGTGATTCAGCCCAGACAAATACTTTAGCAGTCATACAGCATCATATTGTGAAGGCCATGATTTTATTTATTGCAGGCTTGGTAGCCGGTTTACTCACATTAGAACTCAAAAGACAGATTCTCCATTCCTTTCGTACCCTCCAAGAACGTAATAACATTGCCAATATATTTGGGCAACATGTTTCACCAGCGGTGGTTGAAAAACTATTACATCAACCGACAGAAATGAATACCGAAAGCCGGCATGTCTGCGTGATGTTTTTAGACATTCGAGACTTTACCCCGTTTTCAGAAACGCATGAACCTGAAGAAGTCGTTAATTTTCTCAACACCCTGTTTGAACCGATGATTGATATTGTAAATCAGCATAATGGCGTGATTAACAAATTTTTAGGTGATGGTTTTCTGGCGATTTTCGGGGCCCCCCTTTCAGATGGCAAAGACAGCCAAAATGCCGTCAATGCCGCCCAAGCAATATTACACAATGTCAAACAGAAGATTGCTGAGGAAAAACTGCCCCCAATCCGTATTGGGATAGGGCTACACACAGGGCAAGCTGTGACAGGCACAGTCGGATCAACACAGCGCAAGGAATATACTGTGATTGGCGATGTCGTCAATCTAGCCTCCCGGATTGAGCAACTCAATAAACAACTTGGAACACAACTATTGATATCAGAGGCTGTTTTGGAAGCGATGGGCAAAAATATCAACCCCATCATTGATCAAGGTTTAATACCCATAAAGGGGCGAAATGCGCCCGTGCAAATTTATCAGATTGATTAGCCACTGGAAGCACCTATCAGTTTAGTATAGCGGATTAACGGTATAAACGGATTAGTTTATTGGTAGCATTGAGTTATAGGATTTTTCGATTTGCTTAAATGGTATCAATACCGAGAAGCGGCTCCCCATTTGATTATGCAAGCTTTTTTGCAACGGATAGTCAATAGTGGTGGGCGAATTTCACGGGAGATGGTATCGGGAAGGAGACGATTGGATTTGTGTGTGCATTATGAACAAAGCCGTTATCCGATTCAGTTATCAGTTATCAGTTATCAGTGAAATAAAGTTTTTGCGCGCAAAAACATTTGCGTGGAAATCAGTTATCAGTGCCTTGATATCCACTATTGGAAAGGCCAACTTATGTATCTGACAAAAGTTGTACTATCTATCACTAAAAAAAACGCTTATGTCTATTTCACGCAAAATAAAACGACTTGAATTATCAATTATCAATTCCACGCTCAAGTTTTTGCGCGCAAAAACTTGAGCGTGGAAATCAATTATCAATTAGTCGTTTTACATGGTGGCCAATAATTAAATATGTTGTCCATTCGATAGGGCTGGTTTTCAAAAAAGTGTAGTGATCAGATTGCTCTTGAACTGATCAATATTAAATCAGCGTAAATCATGACAATCATGACAATCTGCGTTCTATCACGTTTGCCCCAGTTTTTGCGCGCAAAAACAACCACTAGATGGTTTTCAAAAAAGTTTTATTTAGAGTATTGATTTTGAGTCGATCATTTATAAATAGTGGGTTGTGAGGTTATTAAAATTTTGTGTTCCTTAATTGCTGATGTTTTGATGGGTTCGTAGAGACGCGATCGCGAAGCGTCTCTATATCATAAAAAATCAAAACGCGAAACATCATAGATGCGAAGCATCATAGACGCGATGCATCGCGTCTCTACATTGTTAACTTTATAGGTACATCAACTATGTCAGTTTCTGAACCGATTAGAAAACAATTTGTTGAATACATTATGCTTCAAGTTTTTGATGATCAATATATTGATCGTCAAGAGGAAAAGAATATTCTTGAAGCAGGTATCAAGATAGGGATCGGCATTGATGAAGGGCTTGTTATCATACGACAAGTGGCTTCTGAAAAAGCTTTGGTGATTGAGAGAGATGTAGAAGAGCGGGCTAAGGAAGTGCTTGAACAATTTGCGCTTAATGATGGTGTGATTGATAAGAAGGAATTTGAAAAGACTGTCACGTTGTTTAAATCCTCTTCACATGGAAAAGTGCCTGAGCATGCGATTAAAAAACGATTGAAGCAGATGATATTAACTCAGGGCTGGAAAGTTAAAGAGGGTGGTTTATTTGGCTCAAAGTGGTTTTCTGAAATTGCGTGATTAATTGATAGAACGCTGATTTTTTTGTGAGCTTGTCGAAAATTTAATCAGTGTTGATCATGATCATCAGTTAAATCTGCGTTCTATCTTAAAGCGGCATTTAATGAGATCAAAACCTTGATATCGCTCTAAGGTTAATTGATTATTCTTTCCAAATTCATTTAAGGAGTATCTAATAAATGGCTGTCTCAGAAGGTATCCGAAATCAGTTTATTGAATTTATTACGCTTCAGGGGTTTGATGATCAATATATTGATCGTGAAGAAGAGAAGCGAATCCTTGAGGTGGGTGTCAAAAATGGCATCAGCGTTGAGGAGAGTTTGTCTTTGATTCGTCAAGTGGCTTCACAAAAGGGGGTGGTTGTTGAGAGAGATGCTGAGGAACGCACTCAGGCGTTTTTGGAAAATGCGGCTACGAATGATGGCAAGGTAACTAAAAAGGAATTTGAAGATGCGGTTGCCTTGTTCAAAAAGGCCAGTAAAGGCAAAGTGCCTGAACCTGAAATGAAAAAACGCTTAAAGAAGATGATGGAAGACAACGGGTGGAAAGCTAAGGAAGGTGGGTTGTTTGGTTCTAAGTGGTATTCTGCTATTGAATAGCATTGTTTTTGTCGGGTGGGTTTTGCGGTGCAAAACTCACCTATTTTCTTTTTGTTTCTATGAGGTGCATTGAGTTATGGCGATTTCAGAGGAAGTCAGAAAACAGTTTGTTGATTACATCATGCTTCAAGTCTTTGATGATCAATATATTGATCGTACTGAGGAGAAGAAGATCCTTCAAGAGGGGATGGGAAAGGGTGTTGGTATAGAAGAAGGGCTGGGTATCATGCGGCAGGTGGCTCAAGACAAAGGGTTTGTGCTTGAAAGAGATGCTGAGGAACGTGCCAAGGATATGTTGGAGGCCTTTGCTACCAATGATGGTAAGGTTGATAAGAAGGAATTTGAGGATGTGGTAGGGCTGTTGAAAAAACAGAGTAAAGGTAAGATACCGGAAGCTGAGATGAAAAGACGGCTCAAGAAAATGATGGAAGATAACGGTTGGAAAGCTAAGGAAGGTGGGTTGTTTGGTTCTAAGTGGTATTCTGCGATTCAGTAAGTTAGCCTATTTCGATATGACACCACGTTGATTGTCATGATTTGCGCTGATTTTAAATCAGCGTTAATCATGATAATCAGATAAATGGTGGGCAACAAAAACCCATTACACACCCTACATAAAATTTAATTCCATATATCAATATATTCCATTTCTTCAAATCACCCACATTGTTTTCATCCTTCCCCATTCCCCTTTCCTATTTATATAACAATGGCATTATTCAAACGCATTTTATTCAGTTTGCGTATGATGCGTCGTTATCGTCATGCGTTAGCAAACATTGTTCAAAATAGCCCTCGCAATCGCCAGTTGTGTCAAATTCCGCCTATCACGTTTAAAGAACAAGGTGTGGCGGTTATCGTACTGGATTTTGATGGCGTATTAGCGGCACACGGTGAACCTTATCCTGCTCCTGAATTACGGCCTTGGTTGCGCGACTGTATTGCACTATTTGGCCCTGAACAAGTCTTTGTTTTATCTAATAAACCTTTGTCAATCCGAATTGAGGATTTCAATCGCCATTATCCTGGGGTTCGCTATATTGCTGAAGTGAAAAAGAAGCCTTATCCCGATGGGTTGCAAAAAATTATGGCGATAACGGGGCAACCCGCTCAGGCTTTAATGTTAGTCGATGATCGATTGTTGACGGGGGGATTAGCGGCTTGTATTGCGAATGTGCCAATGACTTACATTACTCGCCCTTATGTACGGTTGTCTAAACGCCCAGTACAAGAATTATTTTTTATGACGCTACGGTTTTTAGAACGTTTGCCTTTTTCAGTTTGAATGGGTGGGCAATGCCCACCCTACAATTTCTCTATTCACTCATCGGCCAGTAATGGTGATATTTACATTGGCATCTCAGTAAATAGCGGTTTCAATTCTTGCAGATGTTGTTCTAAATTAATAGACAATAGCGAAGAAATCGAAAACAAAGTAGACAGTACATCTAAATTAGAATGGGCTTCACTGGCTATGCGAATGCGTTGTAGAAAATCATAATTCAGTGTCAGCAAATCTTTATAATACTTTTTCAATCCCTTCAATTCCCAATCGGTTTCCCCGCCCTCTTGATGCACGTAATATTGGCTGAGTAAATACGATGAACTCACCCTAAATACGATTTCATCTATTGAAGCAAAGGGCAAATGATAATGCGCCATGCCGCGCATTTTTGACAAAATCGGACATTGACTGGTTGCCATAACAAATCCAATCAAGGCTCTTAAACCCGTTTGTGCGTCGCAACGTTTAAAATATTCGCGTTCTGGGGTGATCACGCGCACATTAGCCACACTAGATGAGAAAATTTCCCTGAACCCAAGGAAAATTTCCTTGGCATCAATCGCTACGGGACAATGGGAGTACTCTTCTGGATCCAAAGGACAATTGCCACACTGTTTAAAGTCCAATTCTGTCCACACGGGATAGTCAGATTGTTTAAGAATGTCTGCCCAAGGCCTTGAAAAATTAATCTTGTAATTCAATACTTTACCGTCATCCATGGTAAAGATGTATTCAATAAACATATCGCTTTCATTTGGCATTTGTTAACTCCCTGTTTAAAGCGAGTCGTCAATAAACTGATGCTCGCTAGTTGAATAAATGTTCAATTTCCTTTAAATGTCTTTCCAAAGATAATGATAACATTGAAGAAATCGTAAACAAAGTGGCTAAGACATTCAAATTGGAATCGGCTTCACATGCTGCACGAATGCGCTCTAAAAAATGATAATTCAAAGTTTGCATTTCTTTAAAGCGTTTTTTTAAGCCTTCAAACTCTAAATCAAATTCGCCGCCTTTTTGATGGACATAGTATTGGTGCAATAAATAGGAAGAGGCCACGCGAAAGACGGTTTCATCAAGAGAAGCAAAAGGCAAATGATAATACGCCATACCACGCAGCGGCGACAAAATGGGACAAGCACTGCTGGCCATCACAAATCCAATCAAAGCTCTTAAACCCGTTTGTGCATCAGCGCGTTTAAAATATTCTCGTTCAGAAGTGATCACATGAATATCCACCTCTTTACAGGAAAGCACTTCGGTAAATCCCAGTACAATTTCATGGGCATCAATGGCAACCGGACAATGTGAATATTCTTTAATATCTAAAGGGCAATTAGGACATTGATGAAAATCTAATTGAGTCCAATTGGGATAGAGACTGTTGTCTAAAAGCTGTTCTCGTTCTCTATCAAACTCAACTTGGTAGTGTAAAACCTTCCCATCGTCCATGGTAAAGGTATATTCAATGAACATAATGAGACATCCAAAGGTAGATGTTTATAATTGTGAATTGATGAATTGTGAATTGATAATTGTAAAAGTTTATCATTGTGAATTGATAATTGTGAATGTTTATAATTGTGAATTGTAAACGACAATACAGCATAAAACATAACGGATTGTTTTTTTATATTCAAATTAGGCTCATTATAAAACCTTTAATCGTTAAGGAAATAATGGTAGGCTACCAGGATTTTAAACCTGACAGGTTTTGAAAACCTGTCAGGTTTGGTTGAACCTCGAAAGCTTGGGCGAACACGCAGATTCGCCCCTACAATGCTGTAGTTTCATTACATTTTATAGGGTCATACATCAATGCCATATCGTATCGGGCAAGCATGCAGGTAGGCCCCTACAAAACCCAGCAAAAGAAAGGGGCTTGGGGGGCAGCCCGAAAGTGTTCGCCCCGGCTTAACTTGTGTTGGACGAACAAAATAAAATGGGCCGATTATCACTTTTGCTCTAAAAGGGCTTTTTTTATTTAGAATTGTGGACGAGGCGTTTTGGAGAAAGGGGGGTTATTCAATAACGAATTGTTGGGAAAATGATAAAATCGAAGGAAGGCAGATATTTTGGAAAGATTTTGGTGTGGAGGCGAAGCTTTGTTAGTCGCTCTCATTGATTGGGTAAATGATTTCTTGCCGATTTCGCAGAAAAAATCATTGTTTTAAATATTGAGAAGGTATTTATTATTAAGGCGGGAATGAATAACGCACTTAGAATCAAGTGCGTTGGAGGTCAAACATATTCAATAATAATTGGTACCGAGGGTCGGACTCGAACCGACACGAGGTCACCCTCACTAGATTTTGAGTCTAGCGCGTCTACCAGTTCCGCCACCCCGGCAAAAAGAAGGGCGCATTATAACGAATTTTTACGACAATGTGAAGTAGGCCATCTATTTTTTTTTCATTCAATTATCAATTATCAATTAATCATTATCACTTATTCAATTATTTAATAATGCAACGTACTGATTTTTCTTATGATTTGCCGGCGCACTTGATTGCACAACATCCTTGTGAATCTCGCACGGGTAGTCGATTATTATATATAGATTCCCACAAAGGCCAATTTGAAGATCGTCACTTTGTCGATTTTCCAAATTTATTAGCGCCCGGTGATTTATTAGTCTTTAACGACACCCGCGTTATTCCCGCTCGATTATTGGGGCAAAAATCGTCTGGCGGTAAAATTGAGATTTTAGTGGAGCGCGTACTTGATCGCCATCGCATACTCGCCCAACTGCGGGCCAGTCGAGCGCCCAAGCCTAAAACAGTAGTCTACCTTGAAAATGAGATCAAAGTGATCGTATTGCGACGGGTTGAAGAATTTTTTGAATTGCAATTTGATGAGCCTGTCTACGATATTTTGCAAACGATTGGGCGTATGCCCTTGCCACCGTATATCAAGCGAAGCAATACCCCTATTGACAATGAACGTTATCAAACCGTTTACGCTCAACAACCTGGGGCCGTCGCCGCGCCCACAGCAGGATTGCATTTTGATCAAGCCATGCTTGAACAGATTCAAACACGGGGCATCGAAACGGCCTTTATTACTTTACATGTTGGCGCGGGTACATTTTCACCCATACGGGTTAATGATATTAGCCAACACACGATGCACGCAGAACATTTACAGGTTTCTCCCAAAGTGTGTGAACAAGTTAAAGCCACCCGCGCTCGCGGCGGGCGTGTCATCGCCATCGGTACGACAGCCGTGCGTGCCCTAGAAACGGCATCAGCCGATGGCATCATTCAACCTTATGAGGGTGAAACCCGCTTATTCATTACACCCGGCTACCGCTTTATCAGCGTCGATGCCCTGCTCACCAATTTTCATTTACCCGAATCCACTCTATTGATGCTCGTTTGTGCCTTCGCTGAACAATCACTTATATTATCGGCCTATCGACATGCCGTCGCAGCACAATATCGTTTTTTCAGCTATGGCGATGCCATGTTTGTCGAGAACATCAGTTTGTAAACCTACGCTGGCAATTCCAAAAAATTAAGAGCCATTGTCGCTCCGTTTGCGTTATAATTTAACAAAGACTTGCAAACGAAAGTTGGAACGTAAAACAAACTCCAAAATCAAAATTCAATCTTATGCTACCTCTACCTGCTTACAATTATTCTTATGCAAAAGCCAGATTAATTGGCGCTTTACTCAAACTAGAAAACTTTTCCGCCTTCTCACAACTCACGCTCAGGATTGACGGCAAAGATTACCTCCCCGATGTTTGCCTTTTCCCAAAATGCGATGTCAATCTCTCGCTACCAGAACCAGTCGAAATCACAATTATGCCTGTATTGGCTATTGAAGTGTTATCACACACCGAAACATTACAAGAGATACTAGATAGATTTACGGCCTACTTTGGTGCGATTGTCAAATCCTGTTGGTTAGTTGTTCCCGTAGCCGGTGCTGTCATTGTGTATTCCTCGCCTGAAAAAGCGCAGCTATTTCGTACAGGAGACATTATTGATGAACAATTAAACATACAACTGCCATTAGAAGCGATTTTTGATTGAAATGCGGCATTAATAGGCATGTAGGGTGGGTAACGGGTTTTTGTTGCCCACCTGATAATTAGCAACTCACGTTTCGGGGTTCAATATTTCGTAGGGTGGGTAGCGTCTTTTTGCTGCCCACCATTTGATCTAATCGGCTCAACTTTATAAAATCTGACCACCTAAAATCAATGACTTACGATATAAAACGGTTTTGTCAAGTCCAACGACTTTTCGGTTAAAATCTTTTAGGAGTTCTTTGTAAATCAAATAGTTAATTAAAAATATGAACCCAGAAACGTGAGTTAGCAAATATAAAAACTTATTTTGTACTGGTCAGATTGATATTGAACAGGCCATTAATATTAATCAGCGTTTCACGCTAAAGTTTCGCTTCGCTGTACAAAGCGCGTGAAAATCATGACAATCAGTATTTCACATTTAGCTACGCTAAATACAGTTTTTGCGCGCAAAAACTTCTTAAGTGAACCGAAGAGAGGCTACGCTAAATATCAGCGTTCTATCAGGTTTTTCACTTAAGAAGTTTTTGCGCGCAAAAACTATTTGCGTGAAATAGATTTGTTCAAACCCTCCAGATATGTTTAACATATTCTTGAACACTACAAAATTCTCAATATTTTGTTATTGAACTGAAGCAAGCAACGGTGGCGGATTTGAATGTGAATAATCACACTCAAATCAATAAAATAACTTTTAACAAAGGAAGAACTGATGAAATGGGCTCAAATCAAGACACTTTACCCCGATAAATTTATTTTATTGGGTAATCTCATAGAAGAATCAATTTCTTCAAATCAATTCAAAATATTAGAAGGTGATATTCTGATGGTGAGTGAGGATGCCAAAGAAATCCAAAAGGCATATCAAACGTATAATCGCCAAGGAAAAGAGGTACTTTATTCACTTCCGAGTACACCAAAAGAATTCATTGTGGAAAATGTACCCTTGAAAGGAATACTGCAATGAAATTTGAATGGCATCAGGGTTTGATATGGGTACCTATAACGGTTGTTTATGGAAGTACACCTATCAGGATTCCCAATTGTATTATAGATACGGGTTCATCAACTACAATGATAGATATTGATCTGGTCGAATTTAATTACCATAAACCTGCTTTAATTAAACGTTTATTTGGGATAGGTACAGGAAAGCAAGAAGTCTTATGTCAGCAAGTGGACAAGGTGATTATTGATCAATTTGAATTAGAAGCAGTAGAAATTGAATTTGGCACGATCAAAGAAAATTATGGAATTAATGGATTCGTTGGCAATGATATTTTGGACCAATTTATTTTGACGATTGATTTCAAACAACAAATCATTGATTTCAAATTCAATCCATAGGAAACTAGAAAATGCGATATAAAAAATCAGAAGCAATAAACCCATTGACACCGAGTTGAATTATAGTCAAGAATAATCTAGTACAACGGATTGACTTACTTTATACACCTATTGACTAAATGAATAACCTGATTAATGATATGTCTATGTTAAATTACAAAGGTTATATGGGTCAAGTTGAGTTTGATGACGAAGTCGATATTTTTCACGGAGAAGTCATTAACACGCGATCCGTTATTACTTTTCAAGGCAAGACAGTACAAGAAATCAAAGGGGCATTTATAGACTCAATTGAAGATTATCTTGACTTTTGCGCCGAACTAGGTGAAAAACCTGAAAAACCTTATTTAGCTGCTTCTTTGCTATTGTGATTTTCGTTCAAATTTATTTTGCTTTAGTTTTCGTTCCAAATTTATTTTGCTTTATCTTGGAGTGCATTGTTGATTAGTGGGCAACTATACTGTCCACCATTTCACGCAAAAGTTTTTGCGCGCAAAAACTTTATTTCACGCTAATGTTTCGCGAAGCGAAACATTAGCGTGAAATCGTGAAATACAATTTGCGCTTTTGCCTTTTGAAAAAATCGAAGAGGTTAGTCACCACCACCTGACTTGAGCTTTTAGACAACTGCTTTCACGCTTTCACGCGCTTTGTACAGCGAAGCGAAACTACGCTAAGAAAAAGATTTTGCGCGCAAAATCTTTATTTAGCTTCGCGCACCGAAGGCTCACGCTAAAGTTTCGCGAAGCGAAACTTTATTTAGCTTCGCGCACCGAAGGCTCACGCAAAAGTTGCGCGCAACTTTTGCGTGAAATGTGAAATCGTGAAAAGCTGTTGGCTGTGTCTGTCAAAAAAGCGCAAATTATGACGATGCTAAGTATACAACCTTAAGGAGACTTAAAAGTAATATGCTGCAATTGATGAGAAAAACCTTGCTTAACAAATACTTATGGTTAGTCTTTCTCCCCCTGCTCATTGGCTGGATGATGTTAGCTGAACGCTTGGATCGGAGAACCTACAAAGCCATGTATTATCAACTGAATACCGTTAAACAAATCTGGGGGGGCGATCTCGCCCAACCTATGCCCTCAGTACGCTACAAGCTCTTTGGTTCCGATGTCTCAACCTTGAGCAAAGGCGAACTCCATGCATCCGATATTGCCGTCACCCTCAAAGTCGATTATCGGAAAAAAGGCTTAGTGTATTATACCGGCTATCATGCTGAATTTACCGGAAAATACACCATACAAAATCCTGAAAAGGAGAATATCTACCTCTCCTTCATTTTTCCCTATCCGACTAGGCAAGGGGAAGGGGTACTGCAAAATTTCAAATTGCTCGTGAATGGGAAAGAAGATATTGACGACACGGAATATCAACCTGATCTCGCATTATGGACAGGCCTACTCGGCCCCTCTGACGCGCTTAACATCACCGTTCAATATGATGGTAGAGGCCTCAAGGAATTTGCTTACGGATTTGAACCCGGCAAACAGATCAACAATTTGACCATGACGCTCGATGTTCAAGGCGCTAAAAATCTGGATTATGCCGCATCAACCATGCCCCCCACTGAACCATCACAAGAAACACCACAAGGCAAA
This sequence comes from Candidatus Parabeggiatoa sp. nov. 3, assembly GCA_003645185.1. Classification (GTDB taxonomy): domain Bacteria; phylum Pseudomonadota; class Gammaproteobacteria; order Beggiatoales; family Beggiatoaceae; genus Parabeggiatoa. The sequence continues at coordinate 26,953 of QNEL01000006.1, read as the reverse complement.
ATTTTGAGTTGGAAACTCGATAAAGCACTCACTGAACTCAATATCGGTGTCATACTGCCTGACAAACTCAATATTGAAAAACAACTGTTTGTCATGACTTCCCGCGCCCCCGCCTTCTTTTTATTGTTTCTCATTTCCCTCGTCGCCATTCTTCGACTGACCGGAGAAAGCCTGAACTTCATCCAAATAGCCGTCACCAGTATCGCTTACTTCCTGTTCTACCCCCTATTTGCTTACCTCGTCATCTATTTAGGCCTGATTTTCGCCTTCATCATCTCATTTACCAGCATTGGCTTGTTGATATTGAACTATATCAGAATCCTGCATGGCCTCAAAATCGCATTGGCCGTCTTCACGGCTTATCTCTTTTATTTAGGCCTCACCTCGTTATCGGCCTTGTTACCCACCTATACAGGCCTCATTCTCACCATCGAAGGTGTCGTACTCATGGGGATTATCATGCAAGTGCTATCGCGCCATAAAGATCTCAAAATAGGTGAATTACTCGGTTTATCTCGGACAGCGGATGCTCAAGAAACGCAACCGAAAACAGGCCAAGAAGTCATTGATAAACAGGATTTGGATTTCACAGAAGAAGTCGATTTTTCTCAAGAAACTCAAGCCAAAACCGAGAAAAACGATGAGAATGAAAGCCTTCAGGCATTCAAAAAAGGGGTTGCTACCACGAAACCAGCTGACTTATTGTCCGACAAACACAAAACTGAGGAGGATCATTAATCATGAAACTAGAGCATCATCACTATTGGCATCCTATTCGACTGGGATTATTAGGCATCCTGTTTTACAGCCTCAGCGTACCGCAACTCTTTGCTGAAACGGCAGAAACGGCCCAACCCCTTTCTCTCTCACAACTCAAATCAGGCCAAGTGCGGCTCTCTTGGGAAGAACTGAAAACCCTGCTTGAGGAAATTGAACTCCTGAAACAAAACCTTGAGAAACTGAAAGCCGAACAGGCGAAAAAGGAACAGGCCCCAAAAGAAACGATACCGGTTGAATACACCCTCACCCAATCCCACTTGACTGGAGAAGTGAAAGGCCTATCGGCACAGTTTAAGGCCGAATTTTCGGTGCAAATATTAAAAGAAGGCTGGCTCAAAATACCCTTTTTCAAAAACGATATTGGCATTGAAGCCGTTAGCATCACAGTGCCTGACACCGCAGAAGAAACGGGCTCAACCGCCAATCAAGTGATTGGTAAACCACTTGCACAATTTGTGCGACACGCTCAAGGTTACGACTTACTCGCCAAAGGCCCCCAATCCTTTGCGATTCAAGTCACTTTTCGTGCGCCCATTCAAGTGAATGAACTCACTTATAGCCTTTCTTTTCAGCCCCCTCGCGCCGTCATTAACCAGATCAGCTTGCACATTCCTGAAAAAGGGGTCAACGTCATTCAGAAAACCGCTCATAGTCAAGTGATTCAAGAAAATGATCTGACAACCATTGAAAGCGTACTCAGTGAACGTGAAACCCTCAAACTGAGTTGGCAAGTCGAAAAAGACAGCAGTCTCAATAGAAAAAGTCGCGCCATACTGCACACTTTAGCCTCCGTTGACAAATCAGAGATTACCCTCTTCAGCACCCTCGTCTTGAAACACATCGCCTCACTGAATGAGATCGCCTTTCGTTTTCCGTTAAACGTCGAAATTATCAATGTCACCAGTTTAGACATTGAACAATGGTCGATTGAAAAATTGGAAGACGCACAACTGATCAAACTGGCCGGGCAAACTGATCCCCGCACCGCGATTAACATTGATCTCTCATACCGACTGCGTTTAGCCTCCCTACCAACAGACATCGCCATACCCACAGTAAACGTGATCGGCACCGACAGCTTTGAAGGCTTTATGGGCCTTGAAGCACTCGGCAATCTGGAAGTTCACGCCAAACCGCTGAAAAATGGGGTACTGATTCCCGCCAAAAACCTCCCAAAAAGACTCTGGCAAAAAGCCGCCAATCCCCTGCTGTATGGCTACCAATTTTACGGCAAAGCCTTCAGCCCCTCACTCAGCATAAAAGGTTATCAAGATATTCAAACCGTCGTCGCCAATGTCGATCTCGTAGACTGTATGACGCACAGAACCCTTGAAGGGAAAAGCATTACACGCATTCAGTATTTCATCCGCAACAACGACAGACAATTTTTAACCCTCACGCTACCGAAAAACTCACGCCTTTGGCAAGCGTTTCTCAATGGCAAACCCGTCAAACCCGCTCAAAAAGACACCGGCGAAATCCTGATACCGATGAAAAAATCAACATCTCAAGGAGGCGAACTCGAATCATTCGCCCTTGAAATAGGCTACATTACCGAAGTCAACAAACTCAGCCTCAAAGGCGACATTCTCAACCAACTGCCCGCAATTGACATACCCATTAGTTACCTCAAATGGACACTCTATCTACCTGAATATTATGAATATTCACGATTTGAAGGCCTACTCAAACAAGTGACACAGTTTTCAAAAGCCGCTCATAAGCCTCATTTGAGCAAAGCTCAAATTGACATTCCCACCCAAGGCCGACGTTTCTTGTTTGAAAAATACCTGATAGTTGATGGTAGGCCGTATATTCGCGGCAAATATGGCCAATTTCTGGGCAACGACATCTTTCTCTCCCTCGATAGACACTTTAGAAGCGAGCCCATGCGTATGAATAGGAGACAAAAAATAGACGATGCTTATCAGTCTGATGAGATATCCCAACAACAAGTCGCACCTAATATGTCATTCTAAAGACACTTTAAATTCTTTCAAATAATGTAGGGTGGGTAACGTCTTTTTGTTGCCCACCTTAAGCTTAAATGGTGGGATCGAGGCGGCCCGTTACCGGCCCCCTACATTTAATTATTGGTGGGCAACAAAAACCCGTTACCCACCCTACAGGATGGTGGGCAACAAAAACACGTTTCGAGGTTGAAGTTTTTGCGCGCAAAAACTTCAACCTCGAAAGGAGCCCTACAATTCCCTAAACTTTATATATAGAGTATAACTATGTTATGGAATGTTGGCATTTTAATCGGCGTATATGTTGTTAAAGCCTATCGTTTGAAAAAGACGCACGAAAGCACAAATCTTCAATCTGCCCAAAATTTTGAGCAGTCAAAAGACACGCACACACAAACCAATCACACCGAAAAACAATATGATCATTATTTGAACGTTTGTGCAGTCAATTTGGGTATCACAGCCATCCGATTGATTTCTCCCCCTGTTAGCCTATTAAATACCGGCCTGTTTGTTTATACCAGTCTACCGTTTTATCAAAAAGCTAAAAAATCCATAGTTAAGGAACGGAAAATTGGGAATGATGTACTTTATTCTGTTTTCACAATGGTGTGCCTTGTACAGAACATGTATGTTATTTTGGCCTTAAACAACTGGTTTTATTTTTTATCCAGTAAATTTGTGCTAAAGACACAAAAACAGTCTGAACAAATGTTCACCAATGTCTTTAAACAATTACCAAGTTCGGTATGGGTTTTAAAAGAGGAAGTTGAAATCGAGATTCCCCTTGACGCACTTCAAGTCAATGATATCGTCGTTGTGAATACGGGCGAAGTCGTTCCAATTGATGGCAGAATTATCCAAGGCATCGCAATGATAGATCAACAAGCCTTGACAGGAGAATCGCAACCTGCGGAAAAAAGCCCTGGCGATCAAGTCTTCACTTCCACAGTGCTGATGAGCGGAAAAATCTATGTGGCCGTTGAAAAAACGGGGATTGAGACAACGGTTTCTAAAATCACTCAAATGCTAAACCACAGTGTCGATTTCAAAACCAATACACAATTGCGGGGAGAAGAATGGGCAGATAAAGGTGCGTTACCTGTTTTAGGATTGTCCTTATTAACATTAGGTCTATTAGGCCCCACTGCCTCACTTGTTATCCTCACAAGCAGTTTTGGAAACCGCATCAGATTGTTTGGCGCACTGGGCACACTGAATTATCTCAATATCGCCTACCAAAAGGGCATTCTCGTCAAAGACGGACGTGCTATCGAAGCCTTAAATCAAGTGGATACGCTACTGTTCGACAAAACGGGCACCCTCACAAAGGAACAACCAACCGTTGGACAAATCATTGTTTGTAGTGAACACTATGATCAAGATGATATTTTAAAATACGCCGCCGCCGCAGAATGTAAATTAGCACATCCCATTGCCAAAGCCATCTTAAATCAGGCCAACACAGCCCAACTGATCGTGCCAGAGGTAGACGACTCCAAATATCAAATGGGTTATGGCATCACAGTCAGCCTAGACAATCTGATCATCAAAGTCGGGAGTATGCGTTTTATGATGATGGAAGGCATAGCCCTACCAGAGAAACTAGAGAACAGTATCGCAGATGCCCATAACCAAGGTTATTCACTCGTCATGGTGGCTATCGATCATCAAATCCGAGGCACGATTGAAATCAAACCCTCAATACGCCCCGAAGTCAAACAGATTATCAATCAATTACGGCAACAGGGCATAAAGCATATATCGATTGTTTCTGGGGATCATACGCAACCTACCCAAAAATTAGCGGAAGAACTGGGCATGGATAGCTACTTTGCTGAAGTGCTCCCACAAAACAAAGCCCAAATTGTGGAACAATTACAAGAGCAAGGCAAAATAGTCTGTTTTGTCGGAGACGGCATCAATGACACAATTGCCATGAAAAAAGCCAATGTCTCCATATCATTACGCGGCGCATCAGCCATCGCAACCGATATAGCACAAGTGATTTTAATGGACGGCAGTTTATCTCATTTGCCTCAACTCTTTGAAATATCAAAACATTTAGATACCAATGTGCGAAACAGTCTAACGATTGCCATTACGCCCACAGCCATCAATCTCTGCGGCGCTTTTTTCTTCAATTTTGGAGTACCCACTGCCCTAGTCATAAAATATATCAGCTTTTTTACAGGTATAGGCAATGCCATGTATCCTTTAAAACAACTGAAACAGGAGAAAACGGAAATCAACTGATTTGCGTGTCGTTCCTTTTTTACGTCTCGTATCCAAACTCACTTTTCGTTCCAAATTTATTTTGCTTATTTATTCTTGGAGTGCAAAATTTATTTTGCTTATTTATTCTTGGAGTGCAAAATTTATTTTGCCTCGCTTTACGTTCCAACTTTAGTTTGCAGTCGTTTTTCGTTCCAACTTTAGGGGGCGCATTCACCCCAAAAAAAAAGGTCATTATCAATCTCAATCAATCGCACCGAAGCAAAATAAATTTTGCACTCCAATCGGGCCGAAGCAAAATAAATTTTGCACTCCAATTGCCGCAAAATAACATGCACTCCAATTGCCGCAAAATAAATTTTGCACTCCAATTACCGCAAAATAAATTTTGCACTCCAATTGCTATCAAATTTTATGAAACCTTCATTTTGGCACAATAAAACCGTCTTAATCACCGGGCACACTGGCTTTAAAGGCAGTTGGTTATCGCTATGGCTGCAAAAACTGGGCGCACGAGTCATTGGCTATGCCCTATCGCCTCCCACACAACCCAATCTGTTTGAAATCGCCTCAGTCGCAACGGGTATGATTTCAATCCAAGGTGATGTGCGAAATTTAGAACAACTGAACACCGTCATAAACCAATACGCGCCTGATATCGTTATCCACTTAGCAGCACAATCATTAGTGCGTTATGCTTATCAGCACCCAGTCGAAACTTATGCCACCAATATTATGGGAACAGTCAACCTACTTGAGGCCCTAAAAAAATCGACTCAAACAAAAGTCATTGTTAACGTCACCAGCGATAAATGTTATGATAATCGAGAATGGATTTGGGGCTATCGAGAAAATGAACCGATGGGCGGTTCTGATCCCTATAGTAGTAGTAAAGGCTGTGCCGAATTAGTCACCGCAGCCTACTGCCAATCATTTTTCAACCCCGACACCTATTCTGAACATGGCATAGCGATAGCCACAGCACGCGCCGGTAATGTCATTGGCGGCGGCGATTGGGCTCAAGATCGTTTAATACCCGATATCCTCAATTCATGGATATCAAAGCAAACCGTACTGATTCGTTATCCAAACGCCATACGGCCTTGGCAACTGGTGCTAGAACCCCTTAATGGCTACTTGACATTAGCAGAACATCTTTATGAACAGGGTACGCGCTTCAATGGCGCATGGAATTTTGGCCCCCATGATTCGGATGCCAAGCCCGTCAGTTGGATCGTAGAACAATTAAAAGCGCTGTGGGCCGATCAAGCCAATTGGCAATTAGATCAAACAGCACACCCCCATGAAGCGCATTATTTAAAATTGGATTGTTCCAAAGCGCGTACTCAACTGGATTGGCAGCCCAAATTAGATATCAAAACCGCCTTAACTTGGCTAGTCAATTGGACACAAGCCTGGCAAAGCGGAAAAAATATGCGCCACATCAGCCAACAACAAATTGAACGCTTTATGGCACTGTATCAATGAACAATGAACAATTCTATCTAAAAACCAATAGAATCATTTCTGGGCAACCACAAGGGATTGCCCCTACAAATCGCTCGTAGGGGCAATCCCTTGTGGTTGCCCTTTTGGTACATCATTATCTGAAAATGAAATCAAAAACTAATGACTCAAACACCATGCCGTTTTTGTGGCACCTTTCTAAAACACACCTTTGTTAACTTAGGCATGTCACCCCTATCCAATGCCTATTTAACAGAGAAACAATTGAATGGTGCCGAAACCTATTATCCATTACACGCTTATGTCTGTAAAAAGTGTTTACTCGTTCAACTCGAACAATTTGAAACACCAGAGCAGATATTCAACGACTATGCCTATTTTTCATCCTATTCAGACACTTGGCTCAATCACGCCAAAGCCTATACCGACTTAATGATAAAAAGGTTTGGCATTAACCAAAACAATCAAGTGATTGAAATTGCCAGCAATGATGGGTATTTGCTACAATACTTCCAACAACACAACATACCAATATTGGGCATAGAACCCGCCGCAAATATTGCACAAGTGGCTGAAAACAAAGGCATTCCAACGCGCATCCTCTTTTTGGGCATCCAAACAGCGCAAACATTAGTGAAAGAGGGAATACAAGCCGATTTATTAATTGCGAATAACGTATTAGCCCATACACCCGATATAAACGATTTCGTAGCGGGCCTCAAAATACTCTTAAAGCCCAAAGGGATTTTCACAATCGAATTTCCTCATATATTGCAACTCATCAAACACAACCAGTTTGACACCATTTACCATGAACATTTCTCCTATCTGTCTTTTAAAACAGTAGAGCAAATCTTTGCAAAACATGGATTGAAATTGTTTGATATAGAAGAATTATCAACACATGGCGGCTCACTGCGAATTTATGGACAGCATGATAACCTCGAAAAAACAGAAATCAGTACACGCATCACAACACTAAAAGAAAAAGAATGGCAAGCCAAATTAGATCACATTGAAACGTATCTCACATTTGGCGAACAAGTCAAAGTCACTAAACGCCAATTACTCCAATTTTTAATTGAAGCCAAAAATAACGGTAAAACCATTGTGGGTTATGGGGCCCCAGCCAAAGGCAATACCTTATTAAATTATTGTGGGATCCGTACCGATTTTATTGACTATACCGTAGATCGCAATCCACATAAACAAGGTTTATACTTGCCAAGCACCCATATTCCGATCTATCATCCCGACACCATTCGTCAAACTCGGCCTGATTATGTACTGATTTTGCCTTGGAACCTAAAAGATGAAATTATTGAACAAATGAATGCGATTCGCGAATGGGGCGGACAATTTGTCGTACCCATTCCTCAAGTTGAAATCATTTAATTAACTTAGAAAAGGATTAGAGATACACAATTTTCGTTCCTGTTATTTTGCCTACTCTATGCACACATCTTATAAATGGTAATTATAATTAGAAAAAAATTGATAATACACAAAATATTTCACATCGATTAAAAATTTTTTCATTTTATAACAATTTTGTTTAGGAAAAGATAATGAATGTACTAAGACAAATACACCAAACCACTTCTGATACTTTGATGCTTAAAATTCCAGAAGTACTTCGTCATCAAACGATAGAAATCATTATCTTGCCAGTTGATGAACAAGCCGAAATTTTTCAAGCAAAACCTTCGACTTGGCCCACAGACTTTTTCGACCAATTTTTTGGTTGTTTACCAGATTTTCCAGATATTGAACCAGAAGGCAATTATGAAAAGAGGGAAGCACTATTGTGAGTGATTATTTATTAGATGCTAATGTTTGTATCGAATTGTTACGAGGGAAAAATGCCACCATTGCGACTAAACTAGCAAAGCTTAATCCCCAACAAGTTGCCATTTGCTCAGTTGTGAAAGCTGAACTTTTTTTTGGAGCCAATCGTAGTACCAATCCTAAGTAGGCGCTTGCTACTGTTAAGAGATTTCTGCAACATTTTCAGAGTTTACCCTTTGATGATCAAGCCGCAGAAATTTATGGTGAAATAAGGGCTTTTCTAACTCATAAAGGTAAAATTATTGGCCCAAACGATTTATTAATTGCGGCTACTGCTTTGGCACATCATGCCACCCTTGTTACCCATAATACCCGTGAATTTTCTAGGATACCCCATTTAAAACTAGAAGATTGGGAAAACTAAACGAGCCTCGGAGCTACTCTATATTAATATACTTATTTGTAACTAATTTAAATTATTGATTTTAATAGTTACTCGACTTAAATGTAATATTTCAAATCATTTAAAAATCTATTTATTATGTATAACCATGCACCGGACGATTATGTGTGTCCCTTTTGTCGTATCGTTCAAAAACTAGATGAGGATCGCATTCCAGATATTGTTTATCAAAATGAAGACATAAGTGTTTTCATTGGCTTAGATCATGCTCCAAATAATTTAGGACATGCTATTATTATTCCAAATCAACATTTTGAAAATATTTATGATTTACCCCTACACCTAGCGACCAAAATTCACGATTGTGCGAGAAAACTTGCCTGGACCTTAAAAGAGTCTTATTCATGTGAAGGAACATCGCTCCATCAACATAACGAACCGGCAGGCGATCAGCGCGTTTGGCATTATCATTTACACGTCCTTCCGCGTTACAAAAATGATGGGGTTTATACTGGTCTACCAGTACGGAGATTAACATCTTCAGAGCGAGCCAAATATGCGAGGAAACTGAGAACCCTATTAAAAGAAAAATTGACAATACCAAGTTCTTAAATAAGGTACTCACTTTTCTGAGTTCATATTTTCTAAACCATTTGTATTTATACTCTGAACGTGGGAATGACATAATGAAAGTATTACTTCTCTACCCAACTGTTAGAGGCCACTTTACGTTGCCACCAGCAATAGCTATTTTTTCTGCCTTGTTAAAACAGAATAACTATGAGGTGAGACTCTTTGATACAACTTATTGGGAATATCCTGATAGTGATAGCATTGGTATGGATCAATACAAGGAAAAAACCTTGCAAGTTCCTTCTTATGAAGAAAAATCAAGGAAACAAGTCCCCTTATATACCAGCAATGTGTATGACGAATTTAACCATGAGGTGGCTACCTTTGAACCTGATTTAATTGCGTGTTCAGCAACTGAAGACCTTTTTCCGTATGCCTTAAAGCTTTTACGGAGTTTACGTCATAAAGGCAAAGCTAAATTCATTCTTGGGGGGGTATTTGCAACCTTTGCCCCAGAGAAAGCTATCCAACCTCCTGAGATTGACATGATTTGCCTTGGAGAAGGAGAGTATCCTTTACTGGAACTGTGCAAAAGAATTGAAAAAGGGCAAAGTTATACAGATATACCTAACCTTTGGGTAAAACAAGATGGTATGATTTTCAAGAACAAGGTCACTAGCCTTACAGATATAGATAATCTGCCCCTAATGGACTTGGAAATATTTCATGAAGCACGTTTTGACCATCCTTTTGATGGCAAAGTTTATCGGACGCTTCCGGTAGAAACACATCGAGGTTGTCCGTATAGCTGCGCTTACTGTAATTCTCCTAGCCAAAAACAGCTTTATAAAAAAGAAAATTTGCGTTTTCTTAGGTTAAAGTCGATAGAACGTGTCCATCAAGAACTGCTTTTTTATAAGAATGACTATCAAGCGGAGTATTTATTGTTTTGGGCTGATACTTTTCTAGCATTATCAACAAAATATCTTGAAGGATTTGCGGAAATGTATGCCAGTGAAATTCGGTTGCCTTTTTTTTGTCAAACACGCCCTGAAACATTAACTGAACAAAGGGTACGCATCCTTAAAGAAGCCGGAGTTCATCGGATGGCTGTGGGTATTGAACATGGTAATTCGTTATTTAGAGAAAAACTTCTCGGGCGGAAAGTCGATAATCAACTGACAATAAATTCTCTACAAATATTGGCAGATTACGATATCAAATTTTCTGTCGATAATATGGTTGGATTTCCCACCGAAACCCGCGAACTGGCCTTTGACACGATACGTTTAAATCGGCAGATTCCAGCTGATGCTCGAAATCTGTATACTTTTACGCCCTATCATGGTACACCATTACGTCAACTCGCTGAAAAAATGGGATATCTTGATCCAGATACACTAGCCACTTCCTATGTACAACCTAGCCAACTTAATATGCCACAGTTTTCTAAAGAAGCCATTGAAGGACTACGACGTTGTTTTGTACCTTATGTGCTTTTGGAAAAAGACAGATGGCCAGAAATTGAGTTAGCCGAGAAATTAACTCCGGAAGGCAATAAAAAATGGGAAAACCTTATTGATGAATGTCGAGAACGGTTTTTCCTATCTCCAACAGAGAATAATTGATTTTTAATACGAACTTGGGGGGAGAGGTTTATAGGTAAAGAAAGCTTTGCGATACCTCTTTCTCAAGTTTAAAGTGAACTGATGAAATTTATTGAAACTCAACTCAAAGACGCTTATATTATTGAAATTGAGCCGATAGAAGATGAACGGGGCTTCTTTGCACGCTCTTGGTGCCAAAAAGAATTTGTCAAGCATAACCTAAATCCTAATCTTGTCCAATGCAATATTTCGTTTAATCATAAACAAGGTACTTTGCGCGGTATGCATTATCAAGAAAAACCCCATGAAGAAGCGAAATTAGTTCGATGTACAAGGGGGGCAATTTATGATGTGATTATTGATCTTCGTCAACAATCTCTTACATTCAAACAATGGATTGCTGTTGAATTAACGGCTGACAATCATAAAATGCTTTATGTGCCTGAAGGGATGGCACATGGATTCCAAACTTTGTGTGATAATACCGATGTTTTTTATCAAATGTCTGAATTTTATCATCCTGAGTGTGTTAGAGGAATTCGCTGGAATGATAAAACATTCGATATTACATGGCCAAAAATTCCTTTCTGTCTCTCAGAACGAGATGCCAACTATCAGGATTTTAACTGTTAAATCTTAAAGCTATACAAGTTAAAGTTCTTAAGAATTATCAATAGTTTGAAAAGTGGCATTTCAAAAAAAAGCTCATATCAATAAATTTTGAATTTGATTTACGTTCCAAATTTATTTTGCGGTTTGATTTACGTTCCAAATTTATTTTGCGGTTTGATTTACGTTCCAAATTTATTTTGCGGTTTGATTTACGTTCCAAATTTATTTTGATTTTATTATGTTTTAGTTCTACTGATTATTTTAATAGTAAGGATAAATGATGAAGCCTATTCCGATATCAGGGCCCTGGATTACCCAAAAAGAAATTGACTATGTCACAGATGCTGTCAAAAATGCCTGGTACGATAATGCTAATATGTACCATGAAAAATTTGAACGCGCCTTTGCGGCTTATGTTGGTCGAAAACATGCTATTACTCTTCCTTCCTGTACATCAGCATTGCATCTTGCTTTACTCTCACTAGGTATAGGACCAGAAGATGAAGTGATCGTTCCTGATATTACTTGGATTGCTACTTCAGCCCCCATTAGTTATGTTGGTGCAACGCCAGTATTTGCTGATATTGATGCTAAATCTTGGTGTCTTTCAGCGCAATCATTTGCTAACTGTATAACCTCTAAAACACGAGCGGTTATTATTGTTGACTTATACGGCAATATGCCTGATATGGAAGCTATCTTGAAGATTGCTAAACAAAATCAGATTTTAGTCATTGAAGATGCTGCTGAAGCAATTGGTTCTGAATATAAAGCTAAAAAAGCAGGCCGTTTTGGTGAAGTCAGTACTTTTAGTTTTCATGGTTCTAAAACGATAACGACTGGCGAAGGAGGAATGTTAGTTACAGATAGAGAAGAGGTTTATCAACGCTGTTTATTTCTTAGGGATCATGGTAAAGACTTTACTCAAAATAAAATGTTTTGGAACACAGAGATTGCTTATAAATACAAAATGAGTAGTCTACAAGCCGCTTTGGGATTAGCACAATTAGAACGTATTGAGGAAATAGTGGCTCGAAAGTGCAAGATTTTCAGTTGGTATAAGAAAGCCCTAGAAGGTGTTGAAGGTATTACCCTAAACTCAGAAGAATCGTGGGTAAAGAATACTTATTGGATGGTTACAATCATTTTAGATAAACGATTAGGCATTCATAAAGAAAATTTAATTCGTTACTTAAATGAGAAAAAGATTGATGCCAGACCTTTTTTTTATCCTTTAAGTTCTCTACCTGCTTATCAATCTCAATTAAAAGCTAGCAATAAAGTTGCTTTTAGCTTATCACCATTTGGTGTGAATTTACCATCCGGCATGGATATTAATCAGGACCATGTCAAATATATTATCAATTCTGTGAAAACCGCTTTAAAAAAACTATGATTGAAATTGATTTACAGAAAGGCATTATAACTACTAGAGATGACAGCGAAACTAGAAATTATAAACTAGGCACTGCCGAAGCATTTGCCTTAATTTCTCAGATTTGGCTTCGAGCGGGTTGGGATAGTAAACATGTTTATAGCTTCAGTTGGTTAGGTAGACCTATTATTCAACTTCCTGAAGATATGATGAGGATTCAGGAAGTATTCTACCAAATCCAACCCGATGTGATGATTGAAACCGGGGTTGCACATGGCGGTTCCCTTATTTTTTATGCCAGCCTTTGTCACATAATTGGAAAAGGGCGGGTTATTGGAATTGATATTGAAATACGTCCCCATAATCGCAAAGCCATTGAGGCCCATGAACTCTTCCCCTATATCACCCTCATTGAAGGCAGTTCCATTGACACGCAAATTGTCAATCAGGTGAAATCATTAGTCAAAGCGGAGGAAAAAGTGCTGATGGTACTGGACTCAAACCATACTAAAGATCATGTATTAGGTGAATTAAACGCCTATGCAGAATTAGTTTCCCCAGGTTCTTACATTGTCGCAATGGATGGGATTATGAAAGATTTAGTTGGCGCACCGCGCACTAAACCTAATTGGGGCTGGAATAATCCTTATGAAGCTGTTAAAGCATTTCTCAAAACTCATTCTGAATTTGTTTTAGAACAACCGCAATGGCCCTTTAATGAAAGTAACGGTTTATCCGAAAATGTTGTGACTTATTGGCCTGGAGCATGGTTACGTCGTTTATAACTAAACTTATACTCTGTGCTACTCTGTGGTACTCTGTGTTGAAAAATGATTATACTGATAATGGAAAAATGAAATGCTCACACTCCCCAACTATCAAATTCTCACCCCAATTTATGAAAGTGCTAACTCGCTGCTTTATCGTGGCATCAGACAAAAAGATAATCAACCGGTTATCCTCAAAGTCCTGAAACAAGACTATCCTAGCCCCGAAGAATTGACACGCTATCGGCAAGAATATGACATCACGCGCCGTTTGGCCAATGTGGAAGGGGTCACTAATACTTATAGCCTTGAAAAGCATCAAAATACACTCGTGATGTCCCTAGAAGATTTTGGTGGCGACTCCTTAAAATATTGGTTAGCCGAACGTCCATTGACTTTGGATGACTTTTTCACGCTTGCCAGCAGTGTTGCCGATATTTTGGGTCAAATTCATCAGCACAATATCATCCATAAAGACATCAATCCTTCAAATCTCGTTTGGAATCCTACCACGGGCCTCATCAAAGTCATTGATTTTGGCATTTCTACGCAGTTGTCACGGCAACATTTGACGATCAAAAATCCCAATGTATTAGAAGGTACCTTAGCCTACCTCTCTCCAGAACAAACAGGACGCATGAATCGCGCCTTAGATTATCGCACTGATTTTTATTCATTGGGAGCCACTTTTTATGAATTATTGACCAGGGTTGTGCCCTTTGAAGCCAGCGATGCGATGGAATTGGTTCACTGTCATCTTGCCAAACAACCGCCATCCCCCACCCAAATCAATCCTGATATACCAGCGGCGCTATCAGATATCCTGATGAAATTGTTAGCGAAAACAGCCGAAGATCGCTATCAAAGTGCTTGGGGCCTGAAAGCCGATTTACAGCTGTGTCAGGAGAACCTAGCACGAGGCCAACTTGAACCGTTTACCTTGGCTCAAAAAGACATTTCTGACCGCTTTCATATTCCTGAAAAACTGTATGGACGTGAACCCGAAATCAAAGCCTTACTCGCCGCTTTTGAGCGCGTAGCCAATCCTCCCCAACAGGCTAAAGGGGAGATGATGTTAGTGGCTGGCTATTCGGGTATTGGTAAATCCGTTTTGGTTAAAGAAATTTACAAATCCTTGACCGAAAAGCGGGGCTATTTTATTGCCGGCAAATTTGATCAATTGCAAAGGAATATTCCCTACAGTGCCCTCGTCAACGCTTTTTCCGATCTAGTCCAACAATTGCTCACAGAAAGTGAGGCCCAATTGACACAATGGAAAGAGAAACTGTTAAAGGCTTTAGGCCCTAATGGACAAGTCATTATTGATGTCATTCCCGAAATCGAATTAATTATTGGGGCCCAACCGGCTGTGCCTCAATTAGGGGCTTTGGAAGCTCAAAATCGCTTTAACATGGTGTTTCAAAATGTGATACGGGTATTTTGTCAGCCAGAACATCCATTGGTACTCTTTTTGGATGATTTGCAATGGGTAGATTCGGCAACCCTTAAATTATTAAACGTGTTCATGACTGATAGCGAGACACGCAACCTCTTTCTGATTGGGGCTTTTCGAGATAATGAAGTTGATGCTAACCATCCTTTTATGATGACGCTTGAATCACTTCGCAAAGAAAACGTTCAGATTAAGCAAATCACTTTAAAACCTTTAGTTTTTCAAGATATCAACCAACTGATTGCTGAGAGTTTGCATCAAAATTTAAAGGCAGTGCAATCATTGACCGATTTAGTCATGCGTAAAACGGGAGGCAATCCGTTTTTTGTGACTCAATTTCTTCAAGCCCTGTATGAAGAAGAACTGCTGACGTTTAAGACCTTCGATGTGTCCAAAACATCAACGGCCTTGCAATATGGTTGGCAATGGGATATCGCCCAAATTGAAGCCCTGAATATTACCGATAATGTAGTCGATTTAATGGTTGGTAAATTGAAAAAGTTACCCGAATCCTCACAAGCCGTTTTACGTTTAGCCGCTTGTGTGGGCAACCATTTTGATTTATACCTGTTATCAGTCATCTTTGAAAACTCTCTCAAAGAGACCTTTCAAGCTATCATGCCCGTTCTAACTGAAGGATTAATCGTGCCCCTATCCGAGTTAGAAATGAGCCACGATGATCTTGATGATGAGACTGATGGTGATTTCGTTTCACAACTGGCTATTCACCATTTCCGCTTTTTACATGATCGCGTTCAACAAGCCACTTATGCCTTGATTGATGAAAAACAGAAACAAACGGTTCACCTCCAGATAGCTCGTTTGCTGTTGAAGAACACACGAACAGAAGAATTAGACAATAAGCTTTTTGATATCGTTAGCCATTTCAACAGTGCTCTTGAACGAGTGGACAACCCACTTGAAAAAAATGAAATTGCGCGACTCAATTTGAGGGCTGGAAAAAAGGCTAAAGCGGCTATGGCTTATGAAGCTGCCATTAATTATTTAAATGTCGGTTTAGCATGTCTCTCACCAGATAGCTGGAAAACCCACTATGATCTGACTCTTCAACTTCATCTGACAACGATAGATGCCCAGTACCTCAACATCCAATTTGAACAAGCCACTTTTTTAGTTGAAATAGTTCTTCAAAAAGCAACGAATTTGCTTGATAAAGTCACCGTGTATGAAACCCAAATTCTGTTTTTTGGTGCCGAAAATAAGATGCAAGAGGCCCTAAATACCGGGTTACAAGCATTACAAATGCTTAATATACCTTTATCTAAATCCCCGCCTCAAAATATTGACTTTGAGTGGTGTTACAATCTACCTCAAATGTTGGAACATGAGAAACAATTAGCATTAAAGATTTTAATGGGTATGATGACACCAGCTTATGTGGTATCCCCAGAGTTATTTCCTTCATTAGTTTACACGGTGCTTAATCTTTCCTTTCAATATGGTAATGCTCCACAAAGTATTCTTGCCTATACCGTTTATGGTATGTTTCTGTGTGGAGAACTTGAAAATATAGAGAGTGGTTATCGCGCGGGTCAACTGGCTTTGAAATTGTTGGATAAATTCAATGCTGAAAACCTCAAACCCATGGTCCGAGAAAACTTTGATTCGTGTGTCAGACCTTGGAAAGAACATTTTTGTTATTCAACCCAATCCTATCATAAAAGTATTCAAAATGGCTTAGAAATTGGTGATATCAAAATAGCTTGTCATAATGCGATGCATTATTCTGTTTCAAACTTTTTGATAGGCGAAAACCTTGATACTCTCCATCATATTTATGTGAAATATCTTGACTTGATGTTAAAGAATAAACAAGAATGGAATCTTGTTTACACTCAAGTATGGGCTCAAATTGCGCTTAATTTACAGAATAAGTCTGCGGATAAATTGCGTCTCATAGGTGATTTTTTTAACGAGATAGAAAGCATTCCACTGTTTATCAAGACTAATAACGGTGTCAGTCTGCTTTGTGTTTATTTAGGGAAAGAACAACTCGCTTATCTTTTTAAAGAAAGTGAATTAGCCTTGGAAAATGTCAAACAGGCGAATAAATACAAAGATAATGTGCCAGGCATGATATTGAATGCCATCCACAATTTTTATGACTCCCTAATCCATCTTGCTGTCTATCCCAATGCTGACGAAGTAACGCGACAAGAATACTTACAAAAAGTAACAGAGAATCAGGAAAAGATGAAAATATGGGCGCACCATGCCCCCATGAATTATCAGCACAAATATGATTTGGTTGAAGCCGAGAAAGCAAGGGTTTTAGGACAACTTGAAGCGATAGATTTGTACGAGCGGGCTATTGAAGGCGCTAGGGAGAACCGCTATATTCAAGAAGAAGCTTTAGCTTATGAACTCGCTGCTGAATTTTACGAAGCCCGTGGGATGGTGAAAGTTGCCCAAACCTACATGAAGGAAGCCCATTATCGTTATCAACAATGGGGCGCTTTAGCAAAAGTTGAGGATTTAGAGGAACGATATCCGCATTTTCTGACATCGAAAACATCACGCCATATGCAAACGCAGATTCAAACGAATTCCACTATAGCAATGATCCATAAGAATTCGACTTCCAGCCAAGAAATATCCAATTGGTTGGATATGAATAGCGTGATGAAGGCCTCTCAAACCCTGTCTGGGGAGATTGTGTTAAGTCTGTTGTTAGATAAAATGATGCACATCGTCATTGAAAATGCGGGCGCGGAAAAGGGCTTATTGTTGTTACCTCAAAACGAAAACTGGTTTATTGAAGCACAATATATAGATAGCGCCGATGTTAGCGTTTTAAAATCTCTTCCCCTTGAAGAGAGTCAGCAAGTGTCAGCAAACATCATTCACTATGTTGCTCGAACAAAAGAAAACGTGGTTTTGCATGATGCCACTCAAGAGGGACGTTTTACCCGTGATCCGTATATCAAAAAACAGCAGCCTCAATCGGTGTTATGTGCCCCCCTCATCAATCAGGGAAAACTCACGGGTATTTTATACTTAGAAAACAACTTGACGACTGGCGCATTTACCCCGGATCGTTTAGAAGTGCTAAAAGTCCTCTCCTCACAACTCGCCATTTCGATTGAAAACGCCCTGTTGTATCGAACACTCGAACAAAAAGTCGAACAACGCACCGCACAACTGGCAACAGCCAATGAAGAAATTACGGCCCTCAATGAGCAACTTCAAGAAGACAATCTCCGCATGAGTGCTGAATTAGATGTCTCACGTCGCTTGCAAAAAATGCTCTTGCCTTCCGAAAAAGAAATGAAGCAAATCAAGGGGTTAGAAATCAGCGGCTTTATGGAACCCGCCGATGAAGTCGGTGGCGATTACTACGACGTGCTTGAACATAACGGGCATGTGTTAATGGGCATGGGTGATGTCACCGGGCATGGACTAGAAAGCGGCGCTTTAGCGATTATGGTGCAATCCGCCGTGCGAGCCTTACTGGCTTATGAAGAGAAAACGGACCCCGTTAAATTTTTAAATGCCCTAAATGAGATGGTTTACCACAATGTGATTAGAATGAAAGCCGAAAAAAGCCTCACCTTGTCTTTACTGGATTACCAAGAGGGTCAACTGAATTTGAGCGGACAACATGAAGATATCATAGTGGTGCGAGATGGCAAAGTAGAATTGATAGACACCTTCGATTTAGGCTTTCCGATAGGATTAGAACCCGATATTGCTGAGTTTGTCACCGCAACCCAAATCTCGTTAAATGTAGGTGATTTCGTGGTACTGTATACTGATGGGATTACGGAAGCCGAAAATATCGAAAAAGAATATTATGGCATAGAGCGATTATGTGCCGTTATCGAGCAAAATTGGCAACAGTCATCTGTCGCGATCAAAGAAGCCATTATTGAAGATGTGCGGCAATTTATTGGGAAACAAAAGGTTTTTGATGATATCACCCTGCTGGTATTCAAGCAGTTGTGATGAAAAGGGCAACCACAAATTTTCCAGCTGCTATCAGCTCAAAATCTTTTTCAACACAGAGTACACAGAGGAACACAGAGTTTCACAGAGGTATTTCACTTTTGTTTGAGTGAATTGAAGATTCTGTATCTTTTTGTGTATTTAATTGTATTGCCATTTATGTTCTATACAAGTATCACGTCTTAAAAATTTCAGCTATATAACCAATCCTGTCAACAATATCGGCTACAAACCTGATATGGTAATTATTTTCATCCACCGAGAGTACCGAATTTTCTAAGAAAAGGAACTCCCACACATCACCATCTGTTATGATTCCATATACCTTATCTTGTTTAAATTCTTTTAATGTCGCGTACATTTCAGCGATACATTGACCTAAACCATCAGATAAACGACTTCTCTTGACTTCTACAATTGAGATAATGGGTGAGGCAAAATCAATTTCATCAAGGCTTAAAGCACTATCGTATTTGCCATTCAACTGGTGTGGAAGTGAAGGTGTCTCTTCTGGCAATATACTGACAGGTGGTTCAAAGAATACCCCTAGGTTATAAACTTTGCCAGATTCCCATAAAATACGTGATACTAAAAGACTCCCTCTGGTTGCTTCGTTATCTTATTTTGCCACGGAAAAACACAGAAAGCACGGAATGAATTTTTCCGTGTTTTTCCGTGTTTTTCCGTGGCAAAATCGAACCGAAGCCACTCACACAAGTCATTGATTTGTAAGACCACCACGGGTTTGTAGGGACTACCGAAAAATGAACAAAAAAAAGGTCATTATCTACAATCAGGCCTTCGCAAAATAAATTTGGAACGAAAATAGGCCCGACGCACTCCAATCGGGCCTTTGTAAGTACAACTCGAAATGACCCTTTTTTAGAAATGAAGGTGGCTACAATATCACTGTCCCAATCCCATCTGGATATATCCCGTCGGACAAACATCTTTGCAGATATGACAGCCAACACATTTGTCATAATCAGTCTCAACATAGCGTCCCATAGCACGTTGACCCTTTTTCACTTGGAATATCGCGTCTTGCGGACAGTAAATAATGCAATTGTCGCATTCAAAGCACATACCACAACTCATACAACGCTTGGCCTCGGCAATCGCTTTTTCTTCAGTTAGCCCGGAAAAGCGTTCATTGAAATTACTGAGTACTTCGTCTGTCGTGATTTTGACCTCTTCACGCGGATTCAGCGGATCGTATTTAAAATGCGCCAAGAAGAGTTGTTTGTGAGAAATGATCTCGGCGAATGAGCGATTTTCGTAGTTATGGACGGCAAAATTAGAATGGTTTGTACCCCATGTTTCGCCGTGCGGATATGTTTCTGGTTCCAGGTTTTGGATTTTGAGTTCTTCAAGCAGACTGAAGTGATGAGAATCCACGGTCGGGCGAGGAGAAATATCTTGGCCCTTTAAATACGCATTGATACCTTCAACAGCGATAGAAGCGTGACCAATTGCAGTGGTTAACAAATGCGGTTTGACAGCGTCACCCCCCACGAAATGACCGACTTTGGATTTGACTTGATAAGTTTTGTCAGCATCTATTAAGCCCCAACCATTATCAAGTTCTTCAATGCCTGTATAGTCACCCTTTTGACCCGTGGCACCCACAATCATGGTACACTCAATTTCATATTCCTTACCTTCTTGAGGTGTCATCTTGCCGTTTTTCCATGTCACCGGCATAACCTTCAGTGCTTTCGCTCGCCCATCTTCACCCAAAATGACCTCTAACGGAGCCAAGCTTTCGTGAATTTCCACACCTTCAGAAATCACCGCTTCCAATTCATGCTTAGTCGCAGGTGCTTTTGAAATGGGACGACGATAGACGATCCACACGTCCGCGCCTTGTCGACGGGCTACTGTGGCTACATCATGGATGGTATTACCTAAAATCACATTTTCTGGACGATCTTTTTCATGAATCTGAGAAATATGACCGATACGCCGGGCTACTGCTGCCACATCCATAGCGGTATCACCACCACCGACAACCAATATGCGACCCGATAAGTGCTGTAGCCGTCCCTCATTAAAAGCACGTAAAAACGCCATACCATCAACACAATTGGGTGCATCCGCGCCAGTGATAGGCAATGCTTTACCCGTTGTCGCACCGATTCCCCAGAATATCGCATCGTATTCTTTTTCTAACTGGTCAATCGTAACGTCAGTCCCTACACGGGTTTTCAATTTGACTTCAACACCCATATCAAGGATTCGCTTGACTTCATGATCAAGCACATCGCGCGGTATACGATAACCTGGAATACCAAAAGACATCATGCCACCGAGTCCATCGTATCCTTCAAAAATGGTACAACTATGTCCTTTAAGACGCAAAAAATAAGCAGCGGCTAAGCCGGCAGGCCCGCCTCCAATGACGGCAACTTTTTTGCCAGTCTCATGTGCAGGTTTGGGGAAGCTCAGGTTGTTTTCTATCGCCCAGTCACCGATGTACTGTTCAACAGAATTGATACCCACATGATTTTCCACTTCATTACGGTTGCAACCGTCTTGGCAAGGTGCTGGACAGACGCGCCCCATAATGGCTGGGAAAGGATTGGATTTCGTCATAGATTGAAAAGCGTACTCTTCCCATTTCATGCCTTTTGGGGGTTTATCCAATCCACGTACAATGGAGAGCCAACCCCGTATATCATGCCCTGAGGGACAGCTTGCCTGACAGGGTGGTGTGCGATGTATATACGTTGGACAGATGTAAGATTCCCCGTTGTCAATGACTGCTTCGCTCCATCTTTGGGGTGCGCTGTCGTTATCTTTGTAAAGCCGGAAGGTTAAATTGGTTTCGCTCATTTGTCTTTATTCCCTTGGATAAAGTGGTAGTATTAAAAAAGGTGATGACGAAGATTTCAATAAACAGAACTTTTCATCACGAAAACCTGCCAGGTTTTAAAAACCTGGCAAGATAGGGGGGCGTTTTGGTCTATAGGAGTTCAGATCAATATTTTGGCCCAAACCTGACAGGTTTTGAAAACCTGTCAGGTTTTTATCGCTCGACATTTTTCTGAAAGTCTATATTACTAAAAAGCATCGAAAGTTAGCCAGCAATATTTGTAAGAATCGCATCGACACTGGCTTTAGCATCCCCAAACAACATGCGCGTGTTTTCCTTAAAGAAGAGCGGATTACCCACACCGGCATAACCTGATGCCATACTACGTTTCATCACAATCACCGTCTTAGCTTTCCAGACTTCTAAAACCGGCATACCGGCAATAGGACTATTGGGATCGTCTTGAGCAGCCGGATTAACCGTATCGTTTGCACCAATAACCAGCACTACGTCTGTGTCAGGAAAATCATCGTTGATTTCGTCCATTTCTAAAACGATGTCATAAGGTACTCTCGCTTCAGCAAGTAGTACGTTCATGTGTCCTGGCAAGCGTCCTGCAACCGGGTGGATACCAAAGCGCACGGTAATACCTTTGGCACGAAGCTTTTTAGTGACTTCCGAAATGGGGTGTTGAGCTTGGGCAACCGCCATGCCATAACCGGGGACAATAATGACACTTTTAGCATCTTGGAACAACTGAGCAGTTTCTTCCGCAGTAGTGCTAACCACCTCTTTTCCTTCATCATCATCTCCCACTGAAACGCTTCCAGCAGTTGTACCAAAACCGCCGGCGATAACACTCAGGAAATTGCGGTTCATAGCGCGGCACATGATATAAGAAAGAATCGCACCGCTACTGCCGACTAAGGCACCGGTAATAATCAACAAGTCGTTTCCAAGCATAAAACCGATGGCTGCCGCCGCCCAACCAGAGTAGCTGTTGAGCATAGACACAACGACAGGCATGTCAGCACCACCAATCGCCATGACCATGTGGATACCGAAGATTAAAGCGAGAACCGTCATAATCCCCAGGGGAATCATGCCAGCAGAAACGCTTTCTGCATTGATAAACTCAACGCCAAACCAAATACAGGCTAAAGCAAGACCCAGATTAAAAAAGTGGCGTAATGGCAGAAGTAAGGGCCTACTACCGACGATTCCTTGTAATTTGCCAAACGCAATCACAGAACCGGTAAAGGTAACAGCACCAATCAGGACACCTAAGTAGATTTCTACTTCATGAATAATTTTTTCAGTGCCTTCAAAGTGTGAACTCGGATCGAGATAACTAGCAAATCCGACCAACACAGCCGCCAAACCCACAAAGCTATGCAGCATAGCAACGAGTTGAGGCATGCCGGTCATTTCAACGCGGGCCGCCACGGTGATACCAATAATCGCGCCGATGACCATAGCAACGATTAGGACTTCATATTGAGATACTTCGCCAAAAATAATGGCAAAAATGGCAATAAACATACCAATCATGCCATATATATTGCCACGACGTGCCGTTTCTGGGTGGCTTAGCCCACTCAAGCTAAGAATAAACAGGATGCTGGCAATAATGTATGCAGCAGTAAGCAAACCTTCATTTATCATTATGTCCGTTCTCCTAATTTATCTCTGAAACATACGCAACATGCGTTGGGTGACAAAAAAACCGCCGCTAATGTTAATAGTAGCAACCAATATCGCTATCGCCGCTAGGATAGTCACCAGACTCGTAATGGGTCCAGACACCTGTAGCAAAGCACCAACTACAATGATACCACTAATGGCATTCGTCACACTCATCAGTGGTGTATGCAAAGCAGGTGTCACATTCCAAACCACTTGATAACCGACAAAACAGGCTAATACAAAAACGGTAAAATGGTTCAGAAACTCAGTGGGTGAAACTTGACCCAGTGCTGCTAATAAGCCTGCGCCTATCAACATGAATAATGCACTTCCCCAGCCACTCGATTTTTTCTCCTTTTCAGGTTTCGAGGCTGCAACAGGTTCTTCATTTTTCTGTGTGGGTGCAATCGCTGGAATCTTGGGTTTGGGAGGTGGCCAGGTAATTTCACCGTCTTTGATGACGGTTGCGCCCCGAATAACATCGTCTTCCATATCGACGTTGATTTGACCATCCTTTTCTTTGCACAAGTCAGTTAGCATGTGGCGCAAATTTGTGCCATAAAGCTGACTGGATTGAGTAGGTAATCGGCTTGGCAGATCCGTGAGTCCAATCAAGGTGACACCATGTTTGACAACGATTTGACCAGGTTCGGTTAAAGCACAGTTACCCCCCTGTTCAGCCGCCATATCCACTATCACGCTGCCATCACGCATGGATTCTACCATGCCAGCGGTAATGAGTTTAGGGGCAGGTCTGCCAGGTATCAGGGCGGTGGTAACAATGATATCCACTTCCATCGCTTGACGGGCGAATAGATCCATTTCCGCTTTGATAAATTCTGGACTCATGACTTTGGCATAGCCACCGGCACCACTACCTTCTTCTTCAAAGTTCAATTCTAGAAATTCAGCCCCCATGCTTTCGACTTGTTCTTTCACTTCTGGACGGGTATCAAAGGCGCGTACAATCGCACCAAGTCCATTAGCCGCTCCAACAGCGGCGAGTCCGGCGACACCGGCACCGATAACCATGATTTTAGCGGGAGGCACTTTGCCGGCTGCTGTGATTTGTCCGGTGAAAAAGCGTCCAAAATGGTTAGCCGCTTCGATGATGGCGCGGTATCCACCAATATTAGCCATAGAACTCAAGGCATCCAGCTTTTGCGCTCTGGATATCCGAGGTACACTGTCCATTGCCATCACTGTGACTTTGCGAGCGGCTAGTCGTTCCAAGAGTTCTGGATTTTGGGCTGGCCAAATAAAGCTAATAAGGCACGTACCTTCTTGCAGAAATTCAGCTTCATGTACACCAAGGGTTGGATGGGGTTCTGGGGCGCGAACTTTCAGTATGATATCTGATTCTGCCCACAATTTTTTGGTGTCTTCTATAATCTCGACACCCTCTTCCTTGTAAGCTTCATCGGAAAAATGGGCACTATCCCCTGCTCCGGATTCAAGTGCAACCGTAAAGCCCAGTTTCAGCAACCACTCGGTTGTCTCTGGTGTCGCGGCAACACGTCTTTCCTCAGCATGGATTTCCTTAGGAATTCCTATTTTTAAAGGCATGCTTCCTCCTATAATGGTTATGGTTTAAGCAATTTGAGTGTTTTGGATACGATTACGAATAATGAATGATGAATGATGAATGAATTGAACAATTCATCATTTTTAAAAATTGAATAATTCTGCTTAGAATCATTGGCAAAGCCGATTACGCCCTGGCAGACTATACCACCTGACATCGACATCTATTTTTTGCTCACCCCTTTTAAGCGCAGAAGTAAACTTTGCTCACCCCTTTTAAGCGCACAAGTAAACAGTGCCAAGTAGAGATAAAATACCAAAATTGTCAAGTTAAGGGCAAACACTTATGTATTGTCCCTTTGAAATATACGGATTGTAACGGATTTTGGGGAGACTAGTGCAAAAAAGCGGAAATATTCAGACGATTGTGAAAAGTGAGAGTGATCGTTGCAAAAAAACAGTGAAAAGCTTTTGAAGTTGGAACGAAAGCCGTCGCAATAAATTTGAAAAAAGTCGCAAAATAAATTTTGTACTCCAAAAGTCGCAATAAATTTGAAAAAAGTCGCAAAATCAATTTGGAACGTAAAAAGTCGCAATCAATTTGAAAAAAGTCGCAAAATCAATTTGGAACGAAAATCGGGCATTCAAAATTTAATGTCAATAAAAATAGATTATAATATGACTTAACAACTTGTTCAAACCTGTATTCTCCCACATAATATAGGGTATATGTTCGCAAGTATTGGTGATACTATCACCTTGTGGTGTAGCAGTCGCAGGATAAATGACTTTATCAGTGGTATCCTAATAATACCGGCTTTTAATAAACGAATTAGCCTTTGATAACTTTTATTATTATATCAATAATTTAGAGTTTTCTAATAGACTAATACCCTCATACTCTAGCGGGCGCATGATACACCATAAAATAATCTTGTCAAGCATCAAGGAGCAATTTATTTTCACTCAATGTTTAAATTATAATTTAATAATATACTAATATAATATACCCTTCATATCATACTTTAGCGAGTGCCAAGTACACCCCTAAAATCATTTTGTCAAGCGTCAAGGCTCAAATGGCTTACCACCTATCAATTTGCCAATTCTGAACCAAAATACACATATTTACTAGACATTATACCGATTTAATTTAAGTTTCGCGCCAAAAGTTTTGCGCGCAAAACTTTTGGCGCGAATTGATTTTCTTAGTTTTCTCAAAATGAGAATATTATATAAATCAATGAGTTGCGTTAAATCGGTATAAACTCTACTGTGTATTTAATCTCAGAATATAATTCAAAATCAAATTCACATTTAATTTAGCTTCGCTGATCAGCGAAGCTGAAATACAGTTTTTGCGCGCAAAAACTGGGGAAAAAATTATTCTCTGTGGCACTCTGTGGTACTCTGTGTACGCCGTAAAGAAAAAAAGCTCAAATTAAAGCGAGATACGATAATAGCGCAATATCGTAGGAATATGAATTATGGCGCTAAATTAGATAGACGGGGTAAGTACTGAAGCACAAATAAACAGGTATTTTACAGCTCATGCCCCTCTTCTTGGTTGTTTCTTTTAATTAAAATACCTGAAAATTTATGGTTCAGTACTTATATGTCTCAGAATCGGGCTAGTTGAATCGTTTGCTCGTACCACGCCAATAGGTGTTATTGGAAAATAATTTATTCCACTACCCCATAATTATCCAATTTCCAGATCATCTCGCCTTGTTCATTTTCGCCTACAAATATCAAGTCAACCCACAAGATTGATGTCGTGTACCGTGCTTTGGAAATATGAATGGATAAGTTAAACTAAGCCCCCTACGTCACCGTAAAGGACTCGTCTTCAGAGCACAAGCCATGAGACTGATCCCGAACACGGCTCCTTTCCCAACTATTATTATTTGACTGTATTCCACTCACCTATAT
>QNEL01000005.1 GCA_003645185.1 Candidatus Parabeggiatoa sp. nov. 3 | reverse complement strand
TCTGCCCCTACCAAACCCCACGTATTCAGGGGTTGTAGGGGCGAACCTGCGTGTTCGCCCAGGGCAGACACGCAGGTCTGCCCCTACCTTAATGGCATTGAGGTTCCACCTGGGGCTATTCACATTTTCAGGATTTCACATTTCACATTTCACGCTAATGTTTCGCGGAGCGAAACATTAGCGTGAAATCAAGTTTCGCTTCGCTGTACTTTAGCCTGAAAACCCCTTCGGGGCCTTAGCGTTTTAAGCTTTTATTTTTAAAATAAAAAAGCCATGTACTTTTAATCACACCCTGTCACAGTTCTAATTATCAGTAGACACGAAATCTTCTTATCATCTCAATTTTATGATTTGTCTCTTTCAATTTTATGAAAATCGCCATTAGATTGTTTTTATCTTTATTTATTTTAGCGGGTGGCATTTTGGGCTTTATGTACATGAAACAAACCAAACCTCAAAATGAGGCAATTCAAATTGAAGAACAAGCTTGGACTGTAAAAGTAGTCCCAGCGTTACCCACTGCTTTGTCACCAACAATAACGCTATATGGACGTGTTGAATCGCCCCGCGCTGCCACTTTACGCACACCCACTTTTTCGTTGAATATCAATGCGGAGGTGACAAACGTTTTGGTACTTGAAGGCGAAAAGGTTAAAAAAGGGAAAGTCCTGATACGCTTAGAAAACAGTGACAGTACACTCAATCTCAAACAACGTGAGGCCGATATAGTAGATATTAAAGCGCAAATTGAAATTGAAAAGCAGCGTTATGCGAACAATCTCACTGCCCTTGAGCATGAAGACGCTTTGCTGGCTTTAACGCAAAAAACGCTAGGACGTCTTCGTAAGTTGAAAAGACAAGGAGTGAGTTCACAATCGAGTTTTGAAGAGGCGCAACAGGCGGTAGAGCGGCAAATGTTGGCCATTACTCAGCGAAGCTTAGAAATAGCCAACCATCAATATATTAAGCAACAATTACAAGCTAAACTCACTCGCGCTGTGGCACAGCGCGATCTGGCCCGTTTAGAATTGAAACGTACTAAAATAACTGCCCCATTTAGTGGTGTCATTGCTGACGTATTTGTGGCAGTGGGAGACAGAGTGCGTAGTGGAGATGCGTTATTATCGGTTTATGACAACACCGCTTTAGAAATTCGGGCACAAATTCCTGGCCGTTATCAAGGCACCGTACTGGATGCTTTGAAAATACGACGAAAGTTATCGGCCAAGGCTATGGTGAATAATAAGCCAGTCAATTTGCGATTAGAGCGGGTTTCGGGACAAATCAAGCCCGACAGTGGGGGAATTGATGGCCTGTTTAGCCTGAGAAAAGGCGCTCACTTATTGCGTTTAGGGCAATTTTTGCCCTTGTCATTGGATTTACCGAAACAAGCCCGTGTTATAGCCTTACCTTATGAGGCTGTTTATGGCATCAATCGTATTTATAAATACGTTGACGAACGGATGAAAGCGATCACGATTGAAAGAGTCGGCGAACAATTGACAGCGACAGGCCAATCAAAAATTTTAGTGCGTAGCCCCGCCTTACAAGAAGGCGATCAAGTGATAATCACACAATTACCCAATGCGATGGAAGGATTAAAAGTGCGAGTCAGCGAATTATATAGCGTTTCAGATCAATAATTTGTTTGATTGATTTTGCAGTTATTTTCAAATTTATTTGTGTGGGAGTGCAAAATTTATTTTGCGGAAGTGTGTAGGGGCAAGCCCTTGTGGTTGCCCTTTGTCGTAAAATAGCTGTTTATTTATACTTCAGTACTTATACTGTCCACCGTTATAATTTGCGCTTTTGCTGAAGTTATACTGCCCACCGTTATAATTTTCGGATTGGGTTAGTCACCACCACCTGACTTGAGCTTTAAATTAAAAGTAATAGCGACCTTATGACAATGCCAAGTATATTTATGTGGGAGTGCAAAATTTATTTTGCGGGAGGGAGTGCAAAATTTATTTTGCTTTCATGACAGCAAGCTTTCTATTTCCTCTAATATGTGATATTCATCACGGTAATCAATAGCAATAGGCCACACACTTGTACCCACTTCCAAACGCAAACTGGGAAACGAAGACACATTGAGTTTCCGTGTCAGTTGTAATTCCGCTTGTAATTGCTGTTCAATCAAAGCACTCGTGTAATCTTGTTTAAATTGAGAGGATTGCAACCCGATTTTTTGATCGCAAGCGAATAAGGTTTCATCTAATGCCGGATTTTGAGCATCCTGATAATAAGCTGTTTGAATCGCCTCCAACATGCGCTGTTCAAATTGTAAACCCTGTTGTTTTGCCGCCAATAATGCGCGACAGGCGGGATAAGTTGAACGAATTGGTGTCGTTTTGTGCCAAAAATCAAAATTAAATCGAATTTCTGGACATTTTTGTTCAATACTGCGCCAAGCGTGTTGTACCTTTTTTTGGATATCTTCTGGCATCACTTCTTTGGTATCTGGAGCCAAACCACCGATCACAGTTTGAAAATGAATTTCAGGTAAAAGTTCGCTCCGCGAAACTTTTACCTGAAATGTTGTCTGTAAATTGTCGCGTAATTTTTTTAACACGGATTTGAAAGCATAACACCAACTACACATGGGATCATGAACATAATATAAGGTTTGTTTCATAATAAGGCTTTGAGACGTACATCAAATGAACGGAATCAGTGTCAATCAGTCAGATCATGACAATCAGTGTTCTATCTTCTTATTTTGGGTTGTGCGAAAAGGATAGAACGCTGATTAGACTGATTATCATGATTTACACTGATCGATAATTCTTAAATCAGAGTGAATCAGTCGGTAGCCCCTGGGTGTGATTAAAAGTACATGGCTTTTTTATTTTAAAAATAAAAGCTTAAAACGCTAAGGCCCCTTCGGGGTTGAATGTGAATAGCCCCAGGTGGAACCTGGTGTTCCTGGCCATGCCGTTTTAATCACACCCGTAGTCCCTACAATGGATGCATTAAAAATCAATGAGTTATAATATAAGAATATCAGCATGAACGATGTTATACTCATTCAGATTAAGCTGAGTTTTATGGTGATAGTCACTATTGTCTGTGCAGCAACAAACCGGTGCAACCCATTGAATAAACAAGGGGTGATAAAAATGACCTAAAAATCTTGCCGATACTTGACAACGACAGTAGGTATACAATTCCACGCAATACTGATAAATCATTACTGTATATAAATCTCGCAATCAAAATCTCGCAAAGGTGTGTTGACTTGTGAATAAAATGGGTTTAAATTGCCTCTGATTCAAATAGAGATAATTATGATAAGTTGAATGTACCGTTACTGTGCTTTATCCCTCTCACGCTTGCTAAGTCTATTCTGTTGATTTTAAAACCTATTTAGCTCGTTCTGCTCCTATCATCATGCATATGAGACATCAATTCTCCATTATACAACCATTTTTGATGATATCTGCTTTTAATCAAACTTCACACAACTCATTCCAATAGACTATGTTAGTAGAATTTTCGGTTTCCAATTACCGTTCAATTGGAGATGAACAAATATTGAGTTTAGTTCCTTCAGAAGGAAAAGAGTATTTAAATAATATTATTGAAAAGGGTGAATATAAAGCATTGAATGCTATTGGAATTTATGGCAATAATGCCAGTGGAAAAAGCAATGTGCTTAATGCCATTGAATTATTAGATAAACTCCTCTATTTATCGGCTCGTTCCAATTCAACAACTAAACTGCCCTACCAACCCTTTTTACTCCGCGAAGGATATGAATTAAAACCAACCAAGTTAGAAATCACCTTTATTCTTGATGAAAAACGTTATCGTTTTGGACTTGAGTATAATAAAAACGAGATAGTGAGAGAATGGTTCTATTACAAAGAAGCAACACTTATGGAAGTGATGTTATTTGAAAGAGAAGGTGATATCATTGAAGTCTCTTCCGAATATAAAGGTTCTCCTGAGTTAATTAATGCGGCTATTGAAGCGACAAAAGATAATTCCTTATTTATTTCAACCTGCGATATGTTAAATGTTGCCGGTGCCAAATTAATTTTTAAATGGTTTGACAAACTGGTTTCCATTAATGGTATAGAAACTGAGCGTGAAGAAATGACAACGGTTCATTTGTGGAAAAATAAGGAATATAGAAACAAAATTAAAGAATATCTCATGCTCCTTAATTTAGGTATCCATAATTTAGATATTTTAATTGAAGATATTGATATTTCAAAGTTCCTTAGCAACTTAGATGAAAATACGAAAAACAAACTAACCAAGGAGTTTCAGGGAACTCAAGGATTTAAAACGATTACCGTTCATCAAGCCTATAATAAACAAGGCAACACAACGACTCAATTGAAAAATTGGGATTTAGATGATCATGAATCAGAAGGTACAAAAAAAGCCTTTCATTTAAGTGGGCCTATCATTAGGACTTTGCTTGAAGGCGGTGTTTTGGTTATTGATGAAATTGAAGCTAAAATGCATCCCATGATGACCATTAATTCGATCAATTTATTTTTAAATAAAGCCACAAATCCGTATGGCGCACAAATTATTTTTGCCACTCATGATACCAATTTACTGACTTATGGCCCACTTAGGAGAGATCAAATCAATTTTGTCGAGAAGAATAATTGGGAAGCGACTGAGATTTATGCGCTTTCGGATTTTAGCTATTTTGATGAAAAAGATCAGTCCGAACGTCCTGATATCAATAAAGAAAAAAGCTATTTTGAAGGGAGATATGGGGCTATACCTGCTCTTGGTTCTTTTGTTGAAAAATTGGAGAAATGGTATGGCTAAAAAGGGAAAATTAAAGCAACATCATCAAAAAGGCGAAAGCAAAAGGCCTCTCAGACTCAAAAAATATGCTCAATTTTTTTAATTGTTTGTGAAGATGAAAAAACAGAACAGAGTTATTTTGAGCAATTTAAAAGCCAGTTTCCAGAAGGTACTCTGTATATCAGAACGGTTGGAACGGGACTGGATCCTAAAGGGGTTATTGAGCAGGCTGTAGAGAAAAGAGAAGCATTTAAATTAGAATTAGAATACCGCAAAGAAATTGATTTCGTTTGGGCTGTTTTTGATAAAGACGATGCTGATGAGAATGAAACCAAAATGAATAGATTTAATGATGCTTTTAAGATCGCTAAACGGGAAAATATTCAAATTGCATACAGTAACGAAGCGTTTGAATTATGGTTGTTACTTCATATAACTTATGTTGAAGAAAGTAAAGCTTTGTCTCGTAACGAAATCTATGCTAAATTACAAAGTCAAATTAGAAAGTCTGCTGAAAAATACAATGACTATGAGTATGATCATTATAAATCTAACAATATTGTAGAAATAATCAATGAAATTGGCAATGAAGAACAGGCCATACAAAAAGCAAGCAAATTGCTTGATTACCACCAAAATAAAAAACCAATTGATGCCAACCCAAGTACAAAAGTTCATCTTCTTGTTAAAGAATTACAAGATTGGATAAAATTTTACGAGAATTGAATGTTTTTGGGCTGTTTTACTTCCTATCACTTCGTTTCTGCGACTGTCGTTAAAAGAAAAACGGCAACCCATTATGGAATCCTATAGAGAAATAGTCAATATTTTTTTAGCCTAATTCGCCATTGCGACTGAAATGCCAAGTTAAAGCACTTGATACGAGTTGGCCATCTTCTTTCTTAAAGGCATGGCCTTCTAAAAACTGAAGGGGCCTGAGGAAAACAGTACGAAGTGTCAAGTGTCAAGTATGGACTATAACAAGCGATAGCAGCATGTATTAAGCCAAGGGCAACATCGGCGCGTGGAACTGAGCAAGCGCATTATGTTTGCGCTACCCATATTGCCGGATAGCGAGTGTGCTTTAATATAGAATATCAGCATGACCGATGTTATACTGACTTTTGTCAAGCTGAGTTTTATGGTGAGAGCTACTATTATCTGTGTAGCAAAAAACCGGTGCAACCCATTGAATAAACAAGGGGTGATAAAAATAACCTAAAAATCTTGCCGATACTTGACAACGACAGTAGGTATACCATTTCACGCAATACTGATAAATCATTGCTGTATATAAATCTCGCAATCAAAGCCTCGCAAAGGTGTGTTGAGTTGTGAAGAAAATGGGTTTAGATTGCCTCTGATTCAAATAGAGATAATTATGATAGGTTGAATGTACCGTTACTGTGCTTTATCCCTCTCACGCTTGCTAAGTCTATTCTGTTGATTTTAAAGCCTATTTAGGTCGTTATGATCCTATCATCATGCGTATGAGACATCAATTCTCCATTATACAAGCAGGGAAATGAACATGCGCTATATAGATAAATATCATTGTTGCAAAGCGTTTGATCAGTAGCTCATAAATAGTCGCCCTTCAGCTTGGAATAAGTTTGATGACAATATAAAATGGCTATTTTTATTTAAAATAATTATTTTGATGAGGTGTTTGATATGGAACAACCAATGATTTACAAAGCACTAGATGTCGCAAACTGGTTTATCGATCAATTTGATAAGGAATCGGGAGATGTCGTTACACATCTTAAATTGCAAAAATTACTTTATTATTCAGAATGTTGGTGTCAATTATTGCTTTACCGTGAACTCTTTTCTGAAAATATTGAGGCATGGGCGCATGGGCCCGTTGTGCGAGAGGTGTTCAATGAATTTAAAAGCTCTGGTTGGGAACCCTTAAACGTCAGTAGAAAATCAGTTGATTTTGATGAAGATGTCGTGGATGTTTTAGAACAAGTTTTAGAGGCTTATGGAAACGTCTCAGCTAAAACTTTAGAACAAATGACCCATCAAGATCAACCTTGGAAAGAGGCGCGTGGCTCCTTATCACCTGAAGCGCGTTGCTCAAATATAATGAGCAAAGAAAACATGAGAAAATATTTTATGAAAAAATATGGCGATCAATTGAATGGGTAAAAATACAAAACGGAAATTACCGAAAAAGCTGATAAAGCAAGAATTGAATGAACTTTCCGTTAGAGCCAATAAAAAAGAAGTTAAAATTTTGGGGTTAGTATCTGAAGAAATAGAAGCTAACGCCAAAGTGCCCAACATGAATCCTTATGTCGCTCTTAAGTATTTTAAAAGTGATTGGCAATGTTTTTCTGACTGGGAGTCACAAGAACTTAAAGAGTTTTCTTCGTTTCTTGAAGTTTTATCAAAACATACCTGGCAGCAAGTCTATAACACCGGTAGCAAAATTCCAAAGCACGGTTTGGCCTATACAAAATATGAAATAGACGAGGTTAAATCAGAGGCCATTAAATCAAGACTGAAGTCTGTCGAAAAAGAAATTTCAGAAGATATCAATTTCTTTGAGCTTCGTGTCAATCAAGATAAGCTTCGAGTTCATGGTTTTCAATCTCAATCCGCTTTTTTTCTGGTCGTACTTGATCGTAATCATGAAGTTTTTCCGATGTAACTAAATCAAAAAATCAGATTGAGTTGAAGTTTAACATCATTTTGATCACTACACATTATTAAAATCAATACAAAGTTTTTTGATGGGTTTCGCTTTCGCTCTACCCATCCTACGCTTGCTATACTGTCCACCGTCACAATTTGCGCTTTTGCATAGTCTAAAAATTGTCGTTAATCCCCATTTTTGAAAGGAGGAAAGCGCCATTAAAAAAAGCGCAATTTATGACGGTGCTAAGTATAGCAACTTTGTTTGTCCATTAACGTTTGCAAAAATTGAGGCAGCAAGTTTGCAAACTGACTTAAACATTAAAAGGTGATATGATGTCAAATATATTTGAGAATGGCTACGCTTTATCTATTGGTATTGGAGCAGACCTTCCAGTAACGATCAAAGACGCGACGGCAATTTATGAGCTATTAACAGATAGAACGAGATGTGCTTATGACAAAAATAATGTAAAGCTTTTAACAGAATATGAAGCTACGCGTGATGCTATTTTAGATGCTTTAGATTGGATTGCTAGTAAGTCTACTGCTAATTCAACTGTTGTTTTGTACTTTTCTGGGCACGGTATACAAAATCCAAATTACTACTTATTACCTTTTGGGTATAACATCTCAAAGCTATCTGAAACCGCAATTTCTGAATCTGAGTTCAGTAATAAAATTAAGTCAATTAACTCTAAGAAATTAGTTGTCATTTTAGATTGTTGCCATGCAGGAGGACAAGCTCAAGTAAAAGGTTGGAATAATTCACCGCTACCAGAGGAATTACTGATTGAGTTTAAGAAAAGTAGAGGACGAGTTGTATTAGCCTCTTCTCGTAAAGATGAAGTTTCATATACTGGAACTCCGTATAGCGTATTCACAACGGCGTTGCTAGAGGGATTTTCAGGATACGGCGCATTTGAACTAGATGGATATGCGCGTATATTAGATATAACATTGTGGTTAAGTCGAAAAGTTCCTGATCGTACAGAAGATAAGCAGCATCCAATCATTAAAGTCAATAACTTAGAAGATAACTTTGCCATATGTTGGTATGCTGCGGGTAAAAAAACGCAGTCTCCTTTAACTTGGGTGTCTAGTAATCCTATTTACACTACAAAAGAAGATATTGAGAGAACACAAAGTTATCAGTATAGGCTAAAGAACTACTCTGAAAACCTCCGTCTTATTGAAGAAAGATTGAGTGACTATATAGACTATACCGATGTACCTCTCCAGCTTCTTAAAGCAAAGAAACAAACGGAAAGAAATATAAAACAACTAGAAATTGAGTTGGCTGCATACAGGATAGGTGAAGAGTAAAATTATATGTTTGAAAATATCATTTTGGATAAACATATTGTTGTTGCCTCACATAGACGTTCTGGGACTCACCTCACCATTGACGCTTTGAAAAATAATTTCCAACAATACAACAATATGTATGTATCAATTACAGAAATGTATAAGAATCGCCATAATCCTAAGTTTATCTCAGAATCAAGGAATTTATTAAGATCCTCTCGGATAATAAAAATGCACTCACATGGAAATATAGAGGCTTTTTATGGTGATTGCCCAATGTTGTTAGATTTGGTCATAAAATTGCTTTCTTCAAAAATTATTTATGTATACCGTGATGGAAGAGACGTTTTGACCTCTTTATACTTTTATACCAAGAAATTTGCACCAGAATTTTTTACAGAAAGCTTTAAAGAATTTATAAGGGCAACAAATAATTTTGACGCACATACTTACCATGGAGAGATGAACAGAGTAGAGTATTGGCAGTACCACTTAAAAACATGGTTTGAATTTAATCGAAACAAAGTTTTTTATGTTTCTTTTGAAGACCTTGTTAAAAATTATTCAGATACGTTACTTAGAATTAGCAGCTTTCTTGAGCTTCCTTTGTCTGATAATAGAATAGATGTTCGTATTAGTAGTGCTTCAAGTTCTAATGCTAAAATTAATTCTAATCATGAATTTTGTAGCACATCGGTATATTTCAGAAAAGGTGTTATCGGAGACTACAAGAATTTATTCTCCAAAGAAGATTTTGATTTTTTTTACTCAATAACATAGGTAGAACGCTATGCCGCCGCAAGATTATGAAACTATATTGTCGAATTTAAAAGGTAATTTTCGGATGATAGAAGAACGATGTTCTAAATATATTTATGAAACCGATATTCCATTGCAAGATATAAAAGAACGTGAACGCATAAAAGAGCAGATTCTTCACTATGAGTTACAGCAAAGTGAAATCACTATCAATAATGAAGAAAAAAAGCACGCTGTTAGCACAAAAAGTAATCAATTTAACTCTATTGTAAGTAGAAAACAAGAGATGTTAGAATCAGTAGAAGCCTATTTAGATTATGGCGATTATATCAGTGCAAAAAATCTTCTATTAGGATACTTGCCATACAATGATCTACCAATTGATATGAAGTTACAAATAATAATCATTGAACAAAAATATGGATTAATTAATGATGCAAGAAATCATATTGATTATATATTTTCTCATAATTTAGAGACTGTTCCTACTGATTTAAGAATTCAATTAAATATTGTAAATTTTAAAATTTTAAGCCAAGAGTTTAAATTTGATGAAATCATAGCAAGCTCTAATAAACTTATTTCTTTGCTAACGGATAGTGAATATGATAGGTTCTTGTGTCCTGTATATAGCCGAATAGGATTTGCATATGCCGTAAAATATGACTTAAAAAGCAGCATTAAATATCTTGATCTATCTTTAGCAGTAGCACAGAAGTACAATGAAAAGCATGCTGAAATTACTAGCAACATGTTTCGTTCTCTTACTCATCTTTTTCGTTGGGTAGATGATGAATTTTTTGACTCTGCCATTAATAATATTGTTGCAACACAAAGCTTGTATTTAACATCTCCAACCAATATTAATCTTTGGCAAGCTAACCGCCTTAAGTCAACAGTTCAATGCTTATTTATAGAAGCAGCTTCTTATTTACTTAGAAGAGATGATAGAGGATGGATTCGCTTAGTTATAGCACATATTCTCACACAGAGCGCAAAGTCGCACCCTCATGCAGAAGGATATTCTGAACTATTAGCTATAATCCCTGGAGACGACCTAAGAAACCTAATTGAATTAGCTATTTATTCAGATGATTTTCATAGAGACAAATTCCAGAAAGAATTTTTATCTTCGGTATCAATGTACCTAAGGGACTGTCAAGAAGTTGTCTATCAGATTAGAAATCCCACTGCTGGAAGCTGGAAGAAGCTACGTAAGTTAATTAATAAACTGGATAAGAAATATAGATAATAAACACTCGATTTTCTAGTTTTTTTTAGCGCACTGATTTATAAAGCTTTTTATGGCACAGGTTCAGTTCAGTGTAAAAACTATAAAAATCAACAGGTTAAAATAATGCACTCAAAATAGGCTAATCGCCTGGTTGTATCAAGGCAAGGAAAGCCTATTTAGGCATTAGGTTTGTATTGAACTGAACCAGTGCCCTTCAGTAGATACGTGTAAGAATGAACTACAGGAATGTTTTATTGCCTCAAGGACGTTCAATGTTCTTTTAATGATTAACATGAAATTTTTTAGGTGTTTTGATTAGACATTATATCGATTTAATTTAAATGCTTGATTTTATGAGTTCTCTCAAAATGATAATATTATATAAATAAATCAATGAATTGCGTTAAATCGGTATAAACTCTAATATAAAATTGTGGAAACTAAGATATAAAAAAATACTTTCAAAACGAAATTCTTGACATTAATTTTATATGACTATAGCTTCTCATTGTTTAAGAAAACACACTCAAGATAAAATATTTGATATCTTATCAACGTATAGAATGCTTGAATTTTTAAGAGGTTCTTGGAAAACAGGCACTTTCCATCTAAATTCATCTGGTAGGTATTCCCAAAGTGACATAGATATTCTGGTCTATAAAATAGATCAAAGCAGGGCTAAAATTATTTCAAACGCCATAATGCAGGATACACTTTTACTCTTTGATTCCCCTCTTGATGTATCTATCCACCCTGAAGACTCTTTATCTAACTTGAATATTAATGACTCTAAATTAATAAATATTGCTGAGTATATCTTTAAATACAAACAATATATATTCAAGAACTCAGGAAACCTTGATTATATTAAAGTAAAAATAATCTTCTTTTTATTACGTAAAACTGTCGATGACAGTTATACATCTATAACGACTCGGATAGATACAAAAGAAATAAAACATGCCCTTAACGTAAAAATGGGATTGGAGTCTATTTTCCCTTTAGAGTACGCAAAACAGCTTATTTATACATACGGAAATCAGTTTGCTTTTGATTTTCTAAAAAATTGCCTTGTTAAGGTTCCTGATGAAGATTTTATTAATTTTATTACAGATGAAATACATAGCTCTAAAACAATTGATAGTTGGTTGCAGAGCTATATGTTAGAAAAACTATGTCGGTATTAACATGCAACACTTATTTCTTGGTACAAATTATGGGCATGGTTCCTCTGTAGCTCTCATAAACGATCTGGGTGAACTAATTTTTGCAGTAGAAGAAGGGCGATTGATAAACGAGAATAATTCTAATAAATTTCCTATTCACTCTCTTCAATTAGCCTGTGAAAAAGCTGGTACAAGCCCAGTCTTTTGGGCAGAAGGCTGGCATACATATAGAAGGCTTTTTTACAAAGGTTTATTTCAATCTCTGAAATATGGTTGGCAAGATCGAATTTACTTTACTCATCGCTTACTTAAAGAATTACACCGATTTTATAATGGAAGATATAACTATAAGGAATGGTTGAATACATTACAAGCTCAACGTGTTTACCTCTCTGGACACCATTTAGCCCATGCTTATAGTTTATTGCCTTGGGGGCTCCCACCAAAAAGCCTTATATGGGTAAGTGATACAACTGCTGAAAAAGAGTCCATATCAAGTTTTTATTGGTCAGGTAGGCGCATGCTACCTATTTTTAGCAGTATGTATCCACACTCAATTGGCTCGATTTATCATCAATTTGCTTACCATGTTGGTTTTCCTGGTCAAACAGGGCCTGGTAAATTAATGGCCCTATCATCTCTTGGAGAACCACTTTGGAGAAAAGAGTTGGAAAGTATTGGTGCAGTAATTGATGGTAGATTCTATGTAAATTTAAAAAAATATCCTGCATGGAAAATAAAAGGAGGGTGGTTTGATTTTGCAAATCAGCACTCTAACAATCTTTTTAAGAATGAACTCCTTAGCTCTTATCAAAACTACGAACTTGGCATTAATTTGGCAGCATCTATCCAAGAATGGTTTACCAAAACAACTATTAAAGCCATTTATCAAGTAACTCATAAAGTTAGAAAAGAATTTAAACTTGATGTTCACCATTTAGGACTTGCAGGTGGAGCAGCATTAAACTGTTTAGCCAATGGTAATATTATTAGGAACATAGGTGGACTTGATATTGAGTCTGTTATAGTTAGTCCGTGGTCAGATGATCCAGGTACAGCCATCGGCGCAGCGGCTTGGATATGTCACCAAAAGTCCCCTGATATTGTATTTAAGCCTGCTAGTGTATTTCTTGGCCCAACAGCCTGTATTCAAACAAAAAAATCTATATCAGAAAATGATATTAACAGTGCTGTAATTGCTTTGATTAATGGAAAGCCTATTGCTCTTGTTAGTGGTAAGTTAGAATTTGGACCTCGTGCATTAGGAGGTAGGTGTATATTAGCTAATCCACAAGATAACGACATAGTAAAAAAGCTTAATACACTAAAAAAACGTCCTTCATTTATGCCTTTTGCTCCAGTTGTCCGCGATGAGGACTTTGCAGTTTACTTTAACGGAAAGGGTTCAAGTAATATGGCATGGACCGTTTCTGCTAAAACTCACACGTTAAAGTATATTCCTGCTGCAACCCATGTGAGCCGCGAATCAAGAGTGCAAGTATTAAAAAAAGGAGAAGCTATACTTCTTTATAAAATCCTCACAGAATTTAAAAGCAAAACAAATTGTGGTCTGTTATTGCTCACATCGTTGAATGGTAATGGAGAAGCTATTCCAGCCAGTTTAACCGTGGCAGAAACTACTGCTCGTCGACTTGGGCTTGCTGGACTAATATGTGATACAGGCTGGAAAGACTTTAAGGATTCTGCGCATATTCCTTAATTCACTATTCGGTTACAGGATAGCGAGCGTAGGGTGGCTAGAACGAGATGAAACCCAGCATTCCTCTTATCCTAATCAGCTAATTGATGGGTTGAAGAACCTATCAAGCTTTAAATTGCACACTACTCGACATGAACTCACAAGACGACCGTAGGTTGTTGTAATTCAG
This sequence comes from Candidatus Parabeggiatoa sp. nov. 3, assembly GCA_003645185.1. Lineage (GTDB taxonomy): Bacteria > Pseudomonadota > Gammaproteobacteria > Beggiatoales > Beggiatoaceae > Parabeggiatoa. The sequence continues at coordinate 28,176 of QNEL01000005.1, read as the reverse complement.
CGAGCGTAGGGTAGATAAACGTGTTTGCCCATCATTTGTGTGTTCATCATTTTCAAAAGCCTATTCTGGCCCAAGTTTCAGGATAGCTTCTATGGTTTATTCAAGCCATTTTAGGGTTTTAATAATTGGGAGTTCAATAATGGAAAGTATAACTCTTTCGCAAAATTTTCAAATCGTTATTCCTGACAATATTCTGGAAAAATTACATTTACAAGCCGGTCAACAGTTTATTTGTATTACTGAAAATAATACGATCCGTTTGATACCTAAAAACGATATTCAAGCCTTTCGTGGAATACTCAAAGATGCCAATCCAGAAAACTATCGAGATCGACCGGAACCATGAATAATAAGTCTTATTTAATAGATACTTGTGGCTGGATCGAGTGGTTTATGGATTGTATTTTAGCCGAACAATTTACGCCCTATTTCCAACAATTACCCAATATTATCGTACCGACTGTACTACAATACGAACTTTATAAATGGGTTTGTCGAGAACGGGACATTGATACAGCACAAGCCCTCATTGAACTGACTAAACAAGGTAAGCTTGTTGTGCTGGATACAGATTTAGCACTATTAGCCGCAAAATTGGCCACTCAATATCAACTGTCAGTAGCAGATGCATTGATTTATGCCACGGCTCAACAAGAAGAAGTTGAACGGATTACTTCTGATAATCATTTTTCTGATTTACCAAACGTTTGCTATTTTCCAAAATCGTGGATACCCAGCAATGTATGTAGCCCGTAGGTTTTCGTTCGCTAGCGGAAGTAACGAGCGAAGCGAGCGAACGAAAGGTTATAATTGAATTATCATCGACTTTTGTTGGATTTGAACTCAGTCAGTCCAACCTACAAACTCTATCTTATTTCCACACTCTTCGTGTTACAAATTTGAGAACACCTACCATCAACGCCAGTGTCATTCCTTTAACAAAGTTAAATATTGAGTCGATAAAAATTGAATCAACTTAGGAATTGAGATATTTTGAGTACCAAACCCCAGTTATCAGTTATCAGTTATCAGTTATCGGTTATCAGTTATCAGTCAACTATATATTGAATAGGTTGCTCTCCATTGTAGATCAGGGTGCCTTCTTCGCTGAGACGATAACCGATGTAGAGGGTGTATTCACCTTCTGGCGGGGTGAGTTGAAGTACGTGTTCTAGTGTTTCGGGTAGTGCGTCGTAAGATTCTACGGCTTCTAAGTGGCTTATCGAGCCATCCCATGTCAACCACTGTTCGCCAACTAACATCTCAAACCCTTGGGCGTTTTGTTGAATGATGAGCAGTTCACCGGCCTGTTGAACATGGGCCTGATCTAGGCTGATGTGGATTGAGAAGCTGAGGGTTTCACCGGTTACCATGCGCACGGGTTGGGTGTCAATTTGTTTGACGGGATGTGTCAGGCAGTCAAATGCCGTTTGTAAGTTGTCTACGGGGTTGCCGAGATTGTCTATTCCTGTTGCTTGGCTTGTGAATCTCATTTGCCATCGTACCCCTTCGCCTAGCGTGACGGATTCGCCTAATGTGACGTTGTGAGCGATGATGACGTTATCAAGGTGGCTGCCGGATTTGATGCTGAGGTTTTCTAACCACGCGGGGGCTTGGGCATCTCCTATGATACTGCCTGACAGTTGTCCGCCTGTAATCTCAGTATTGGGGGCTAACTGCACATCTTGAAAATACCCGCCCACTTGACTGCTGTTTCTGATGTTGCCTGCTAAGGTGCCCCCTATAATCGACATGCCTCGAAATTCAAAGTCTTTCAAGGTGCCTTCATTTTCAATATAGCCGCTGAGAATCCCACCCGTTAAGAGGGCTGTTGGTGTGATAAGAGAATTAGAAATCAATCCTTCATTGTCAATCTCGCCTTCAAAAATCGCGTGGCTCATACTGGCATTTTCACCAACCACTACGTTTCCACTCAAGATTCTATCCCCTGCATGGCAGACTTGGTCAATTGTACCTTGGTTTATCGAACACAGTCTGGGTAAACTGACATAGGGACTTGCTGTCACGACGGGCGTGTGAGGGGTTTGGTTGAGTGTTAACATGACTTCAACGGTTTGTATATCACCGTTACTGCCGGTAATGGTGACGGTGCCGGTGTATTCGCCTATCTCCAATCCAGTCGGTTTAGCGGTTATCTTGAGTTGTGATGGCGCAGCATCACTGATTGCCAGTAATTGTAACCCGTTGACATCACTGATGGCTGTCCAATTGAGGCTTGCTTCACCCAAGTTATTGATTTCAATGGTGTCTGACAAAGCCTCGCCATTGCTCAGTAAGTAGACATTTCGACTGGAAACGGCTAATCTGGCTGGCAATACGGCGGGGCGATCCCGGAATATCTGCACTGTGATACTGGCCGTGTCAGTCAGCCCGTCACTGTCGGTTGCGGTTAATGTCAGTCTGTGTTCACCGATGGCTAAGTTATCGGCTAACAAGCGGTGATTGCCTGTGCCTAATTCGCCATTGCGACTGGAATGCCAAGTTAAAGCACTTGATGCGAGTTGGCCATCTTCTTTGTCAAAGGCATGGCCTTCTAAAATGAGGGTTTGTCCAGTGATGTAGAGTCCACCGTCTTCGGTGAAGAGGCTGGCTGTTGGTGGCTTACCGACAACCGTAAAGCTGCTATCTGATGAGTCTAGTTTTGTGTGAAAACCATCGTTAGCCCATACGCGGATTTGGGCTTCTCTCGCGCCGGGGAGCAAGCTGGTGTCTAAGTTTAGACTGGTTCCCTGCCATTGGGCAGCCAGCAGTTGCCAACTTTGCCCAGCATCGACACTGTATTCAATGGTGTAATTCAAAGCGTCACCATCGGCATCATGGGCTTGCCAAGTCATCGGGATAATGCCAGTTTCGTATTTTTCGCCTCCGTTGGGGCTGAGAACAGTCACATTGGGGCGGTTTGCTGAGGCGTTGCGTGTGGCGATTGCTTGCCCTTGCTGCATTATCGCTATACGATTCATTGCCGCTTCTCGCGGTAACAGCAATTCAAAGCGATAACTATTCTCTCCTGATGTCATGTCGTCGGCATCATTAGGAATCAGCGTGGGGCCAAAAGGATAAGCGGCTAATTCATTGCCTTGACTGTCTTCAATGCGTACCGTGTAGTCGCCTGGTTCTGGAGTGGCCGTGCGCGTTTCGGTATCAATGATTCTGTCTATTTGCCCTTGATTGGCCGTTGGCAAAAGTTGTCCCGTTATCAACAGGGCTTGGGTAATGGGTGTCTTGCCACTTCTGGTTTTGGCGCGATTACCGCGTTTGGTATTGGTGGGTTGCCAATCAATATACCGACTTATCACGCTATGAATATAACGGTAATGGTAAGGTGAGGCAATCCAGCCTTGCATGACGGATTTATCGGCGGGCATAAAAAGACGTTTGTCGTGGATATCGAGACGATAGACTGCCCGATCACCGGTCATTTCTAAGGGATAATCTGCGGAGAACGGAAAATCTATGGGCTTATTCCGACTATTGGCAAAACCCATGTTGTGTCCCATTTCATGTGGAATGACATAGCCAGCCACTATGCTACAAGCACGATTTCCGCCCACGGTTGCTAGTCCAGCAATATTGCCTTGAGAACCAAGCGTTAGGGCATGATAATAACCGGGCCTACCGATTTCGGCTTGTTTTGAGCTTAATCCATTTAACCCCTTAGTGATGTGTTTTTCTGTCATCTCAGCGACAATGGGGGTGGGATGATAATAGAAGTCAAGCTCACTCAAAGGATAGGTGGCGACAATGTTGCGTTGGGCAAAATCTCTATTGGCTTGACTGGGTGCCCGTACTTCACCTGTTTCGGAGTTTATCCTAACCACATCGACAAAGGTGAGCGGTAAGATGAAGTTTTCGTCAAAGCTGAGGGTGGCTTGGCAGTCGTGTGGCTCGCTGGCATTTTCTTGACAAGCGACGGGTTGATTTTTGCCTTTAAATTTAAAGGTGATATTGGGCTTTAACCAGGCTATGGGCACTTCAAACAGAAAACTGTCGTTGAGATGCGCTCGATTGGGATTGGGGATCACATCAATAGAACCGCCGTTATTCACTGGGTTCAGTTCGCCAATGAGGCTATTGCCTTGTTTGACTTTTAATGTGGCTGTCATGTTTTCAATGATCTCATCTGTGCGACTGCGAACATGGGCACGTACAAACGTTTTGCGTTTGAGGAACAAGGGTACGCTGTTCAGTAAATCTTGCACGCCTTGGGTGATTTCTAAGCCATATAGGGCGATTTTGCTGTCGTCAAATATCGTAAAGCTTACCTGAATTGACTGTGAAGTGGTGCCACCAGTAATGTTAATCGTCGCGGTGTGCGTGCCGACTTGCGTCAGTTGACTGTCAGCAATGATCACATCGACTGTTGCGGGAGTTTGTCCACTGGTGGCGCTGAGTAATAACCAATTTTGGTCGCTCGTGGCTGTCCAAGGCAGTTCGCTTGCTCCACTGCTTCTGAGTGTGAAATATTGAGCGGCGGGCGCTTCGGCACCTAACAGCATTCCATATTGCAACTGGGTGCGATTCGGGATAATTTCAGGATTATCCGTGATATGCATGGTTACTGGCACAATAAAATGACGCGCCGGGATTCTGTCGTCATAAACCTTAATATTGGTTTGGTGAATACCGACAGCCAATTCAGCGATTTTTGGCCACACGTTGTAGCTTTTGTATGAGGCCGTCTTGGTTTGGTTTGCCCAAGTGATCCATTGTTGCTTATTATCCACTCTGGTGAGGTGAGGTGTTCCCACATAATTGCTCAAGGTGAGGGTTTGGGGGGCCGGATTGACACCGCCTAACAGTGCTGAAAAGGTTAAGCTGCTCGGTTGCACATCCAGTGGCAAACTTTGTGGTTCTGTCACCGTCAGTTGGACATCAAGGGTTTGTGGGCTATTGTCGGCATGTTCAGCAGCTACTGTGATATGTCCAATATAAATACCGCTCACCAATCCACTCAGATCGGCTGAAACGGTGAGGGTGGCTAAATCACTTCCGGAGGCTTGACTTACTTGTAACCAGTTGTAGCCAGCCGGTAAACCGGCATTGTTGTGCGTTTCAACCGTTGTCTCAATCGTCCAATTGAGGGTACCTTGGGCTGCGTTGCTCACGGTAAACGTTTGAGAGGGCGCGGCTTCACCTACTGTACCGGCTAATTGCAGGGGCGTGGTTGGATTGAGTGCCAGTGCGGCTTTGTGAATCACTTCTAAATCAAAGCTGAAAGTCGTACTGGCATTGCGCGTATCGGTGGCGATTATCTGGATAGCTTGGCTGATAGCTAAGTCAGCAACCGTGGGCGTACCACCGAGTTCTCCGGTTTGGGTGTTAAAGGTAAGCCATAACGGTTGGTTTTCAATACGATAACCGGTAATGCTATCGCCGCCGTCGATTTCGGTAAAGGGCGAAACGGCCGTGTAGGGTATGCCGACATAAGCTGTTGTTGTGACAGTACCGGTAATCCTAGGCGCGGCGTTGACATCCATCACTTCAATCTGAAATGCGGGCAAGCTGCTGGTATCAATGCCATCAGTGACGCTGATGAGAATGGGGGCTGTCGTACCGACTTGTTCATTTAGCGGTGTACCGCTCACAAACCCAGTGCTGGTATTGAACTCTGCCCAGAGGGGCTGATTTTCTATACGGAAAGTCAAGGTTTGTCCATCCGTATCAGTGACTGTGGGTATAAACTCATAGAGGTTACCTTCATCAATACTTAAAGGTGGGGTACCCGCGATAACGGGTACTTGGTTGGCAGCCATGCCAAATTCATAAGCACCGAGATCACATTGCCCATCATTACGGAGAGATTTGCGTTGATCAATCGTTATCACCGTGCCATCAATCGCCGTACAGTCAGCAGCATTAATAGCGGGGCTACCGGCATTGAGTGCAAATGTCAGGGTTTCCCCCCCATTGTCTTGCAATTCACCCAATATGGGATCACCGAGAAAGCTTGGGCTACAACTGCCATCTGCAATCAAGTTGTTCAGATTGCTAGCCAGCACGCCAGAGCAATAGCTACCCGTGCTATTGGCAATAATGCTGTTTTTGAGATGCAATGTGGCGGTTGAATGGTTTCCAAGACTACCTGTTTCGGCGGCATTTTTGGCGCGATTACCTGAAAAGGTGCTGTGATTGATCGTCAGTACACCACTGCGATTGTAAATCGCGGCACTGTGACGGTTAGCTTGGTTATTGGCAAAAGTACTGTTGTTGATAGTCAGCGTACCCTCGTTACGAATGGCACCGCCACCCCAATAAGTATCGGTGTTTTCAACAAAGGTACAATTGTTAATGGTTAATGTCCCATTATTATGCAATCCACCCCCGGCATTATTACTCCCTTTAGTTATCGTCAGGTTATTGAGAGTAACCGTTCCCCCACTTTGAATTTCTATGACGCGCACATCACCTATGCCATCATGATTACTATCGCCACTGAGCGTGAGATTACGTCCACTGCCCTCAATGGTGATGTTTTTATTTATGAATAAGGGGCTGGCAAGGTGAATCGTTTGCCCAGCAATACTGATATCAAAAACCAGGGTATCACCCGCATTGGCATTGGCAATCACTTGCCGTAAAGAACCTACGCCATCATCAAGGGTATTGGTGACAAGGCTACCCGGTAAGTTAGGCACATCGGTTTTGACAGTCAGATTAAAGGGCGATAAAGCAACCGTCGCACCCCCAAAGTCTGCGACGCTGATCACAATATTGTGAGTCGTGCCCAAACTGCCATTGCTCGGATTGCCACTGAGTTCCCCAGTTTGAGGATTGAAGTTTGCCCAAGCGGGCTGATTTTCAATCGTGAAAGTGAGGGCATGTCCATCGGGATCACTGGCCGTCGGTGTGAAAGTGTAAGCATTACCCACATTGAGGCTGGTAGTGGGTGTACCGGCAAGGATGGGAGCCTGATTGACTTGTGCGCCGACTTCAATAGCACCCAAATCACATAAGCCATCTTCACGAACATAATCGCGTTGATCAGAATGATGGATAGCGGCACAAACGGTATTATCGCCCGTATTAATGGCTGAGCTACCGGCTAAGAGGGGAAAAGTCAGCGTATCACCGCCATTATCTTGTAGTTCACCCAGCATAGCCTCACCGCTAAAGCTTGCGCTGCAACTGCCATCTGCAATCAAGTTGTTCAGATTGCTAGCCAGCACGCCAGAGCAATAGGTACCCGTACTATTGGCAATAATACTGTTTTTGAGATGCAAGGTGGCGGTTGAATGATTACCGATAGTACCCGTTTCGGTAGCCTTTTTGGCGTGATTACCCGAAAAGGTACTGTGATTGATCGTCAGTACACCACTGCGATTGTAAATCGCCGCACTGTGACGGTTAGCTTGGTTATTCGCAAAAGTACTGTTGTTGATAGTCAGCGTGCCATCATTACGAATTGCACCGCCACCCCAATACGTATCGGTGTTTTCAACAAAGGTACAGTTGTTAATGGTTAAGGTACCGGCATTATGCAGTCCACCCCCAGATTGATTATTACCTTTGGTAATCGTTAGGTTATTGAGGGTAACTGTCTTGCCCTTTTGAACTTGCATGACCAGAATATTGCCCACACCGTCATTATCGCTGTCACCACTGAGCGTGAGATTGCGTCCATTTCCATCAAGGGTGACGCTTTTATCAATCTCTAAAGTTGTGGCAAAAGCAATCGTTTGCCCAGCAAGACTGGCATCAAAACCAATCGTCTCCCCGTCACTGGCATCGGCCAGTATTTGGCGTAAGGAACCCGCACCACTGTCTTCAGTCGTTGTGACGATTAAGCCGGCAATATTGGGGGGTAGAGTAGGGGTAGGCGTACTGACAGTATTCACGGTGATCTCAAAGGCTGGCAAGCTTACCGTGTCGGTGCCATCCGAGACACTTATAATAATATTAGTAAAGGTACCTGCTTCAGTTGGCGTACCGCTTAATTCGCCCGTCGTGGCATTTAAATTAGCCCAAGCGGGTTTGCCAGTAATAGAAAAACTCAAGCTATCACCACTATCACTATCATTAGCCGTAGGCGTAAACTGATAAGGCGTGTTCACATCGACAAGCGTCAGGGGAGTACCAGACAAGGTTGGCTTGGTATTTTGCACAACTTGGGTATACGGTTTTTGCCCAGCAGAATTGCCTGGTGGATTGTAATTACACACCCAAACGTGTTCATTAGCACAGGCCGCTTTTCCACAACCGACTTCGGTGGTTTTTTCCCACACGATTTGAGTGTAATGTCCACACACTTTATCTGGTTGACAAATGTTGGTGTCATAATCGTAGTCCGCTTTTTCACTGCCCCAGGAATCCACGACACTTTTTGGCGTTGGTGAAGTGCCACTTGCCCAATAAATATTTTCACCGTAGGGCGTATTAGGATTATGTTCAAGTTTGCAAGCTTGATCTTGCAAAGTATTAGCCCAGGTTTGAGCCGCATTAGCCAATTCAGAATGCCACGTTAATCCGTCAACACCGACTTGTTGTCGCCATTCATTATGAGCCGCTATCACGCCACTAAACTCAGTCTGTTCTTGAGTACTGATCGTTACCGTTACCGTAAAAGCCTCTAGGCTTACCGTGTCAGTGCCATCCGAAACACTGATCGTTATACCACTGTGTTCGCTGGCACTGTTTGGCGTACCACTTAATTTACCCGTACTGGTATCAAAATCTGCCCAATCCGGTTTAGCGGTAATTGAGAAAGTGAGACTATCGCCATCACTATCACTTGCGCTGGGGGTAAAAGTATAAGCACTAGCTGCGGTAAGCGTCGTTGTTGGCGTACCCGAAATGCTCGGTGCATTATTGGGCATTGCCATCACAGTAAGACTAAAAGCCGCTAAGTTAGCAGACGCTTTACCATCGGAAACGGTAATCGTTATACCACTGTGTTCGCTGGCACTGTTGGGCGTACCGGTTAATTTGCCCGTGCTGGTATCAAAGTTTGCCCAAGCCGGTTTACTGCTTATGGAAAACGTTAAACTATCACCATCACTATCACTCGCCGTAGGGGTAAACGTATAAGCATTACCTACGGTAACGCTAGTAGCGGGTGTGCCAGAAATAGTGGGCGCATGATTACTGGGGGTTGGCGCATTCACCGTCACGGTAAAAGCCGCTAAGCTGGCAGAATCTTGATCATCTGAAACCGTAATCGTAATACCACTGTGCGTACCCGCACTGTTTGGCGTACCACTGAGTTTACCCGTGCTGGTATCAAAGTCTGCCCAATCCGGTTTACCGGTAATCGAAAACGTTAAAGTCTCACCCTCATCATCATTGGCTGTGGGGATAAAACTATAAGCCGTGTTGGCAGTCACACTGGTTTCAGGGCTCCCCGCAATCGTGGGCACCTTATTAGTAGCCGGCACTAAATCGCCTTCATACGCGCCCATATTAACCGTGCCATGAGAAATGCGTGGATTACCGTCTAAATCGGTGGACACGCCAGAGGCAATGAGACTATTATCACCGGCCGCGATAGCGGGAGAACCCGTATTAAGATGAAAATCGCCCGAGGTAGTTGGGGCACTGGCCGGATCAATAGACGTGACAAACTTCGGATCGGCATCAAGATTAGCAGTACCTGTCCAACCGCCTTGGATAATAGAATGATTAATCGTGCTTGTTCCGTCTTCATCAAGCACTTGAGTCTCGGTGGGGCTGTTATTCCAAATAATACAATTATTCAGAGTCATACTCGTGCCGGTGCGAATACCAATGGCACCGGCCTCATTGCCAGCCAGATTGCCCACAATCGTCACATTAGTTAAAGTCGGATGACTATTGCCTTTATTCGTGATCGCGCCGCCAGACTTGGAAGCCTTATTGCCACTAAATAAAACATTATTGAGTATGGCATGACTGCTATACTCATTAATCATGGCCCCTGCCCAATAAGCTCTGTTGCCTCGAAAAACAACATTCGTCAGAGTGGGGCTACTCTGAGATTGATTATACATACCCCCACCACTCACACTGGCACGATTTGACTCAAATCTGACATCAGTCAAAGTGGGGCTAGATTTTTTGTTAAAAACGGCACCCGCATAACCCTTAGCTTGGTTATTGCTAAAAGTCGCATTAGACAAAGTGAGATGGCTACCATTCCAATTTGCCATGGCAGCACCGTTACCTTGAGAAAAGTTGTCAGTGAAAATGACATTTTTCAGGGTTGGACTGCCGGCATCATTGTACATACCACCACCTTGATGCTGCATAGCGGCACTATCACCATCGGCACGCCCTTTAGTCAGGGTAAAACCATCAACAATAGCACTACTATCGGTACCACTACCGGTTAGAATGTGGTAACTGTTATCAGTATCGTCACCTTGGGCCCCAATGTCCCCACTTAATATCGCAGTATTGGTTTCCCAAAGGCGTTCAGAAACAGTGCTTTCCGTGCCCGCAAAGCCAGCATAAATCGCGACACCGCTTTTCAACTGAAAAGTCGCGGTTCGATCAGTATCTGTTGTGGGTACATAAGTACCCGCGGCAACCCAAATCTCGTCACCGCTAGTCGCACTCGTTAAGGCCGATTGCAAATCAAGATAAGCATCAGCCCACGACGTGCCATCATTGCTGCCGCTCGCATCGTCATTCACGTAGACAGTACTGGCATACGCTACGTGATTGACAAGGAAAAACAAGCAAACAAATAGTCTTGGTAGACTTGTTTTCATAATAGTCATTGTTTCTTACACGTTGATTAAGTTGTTTATAAAGTCAAACCATAACTACAAGGATTTGATATAAGAAAGGATAAACCTGGGGTGGTGAAAAGGAAGGGGCGCATTCCCAAAAAAAGGGTCATTGCAAAATGAATTTGGAACGTAAATCAAACGCAAAATAACAGGCATTCCAGTCAAACGCAAAATGAATTTGGAACGTAAATCAAACGCAAAATGAATTTGGAACGTAACATCAAACGCAAAATAACAGGCATTCCAGTCAAACGCAAAATGAATTTGGAACGTAAAATCAAACGCAAAATGAATTTGGAACGTAAATCAAACGCAAAATGACATGCATTCCAGTCAAACGCAAAATGACATGCATTCCAGTCAAACGCAAAATGAATTTGGAACGTAAATCAAACGCAAAATGAATTTTGCACTCACGACCAAAATTAATAATGACCCTTTTTTTGGGAATGCGCCCAAAAGGAAGTTCCAATGGCTATCTCAAATTGTTCCCGTTTTTATGAAGTTCATAAAAAACAATCAGTTATGTTCGTATTGTTCGTTAACGCACAGCACATAGTTAATTTTTAATTGTTAACGAATATATACTAATCGCCAATCATTTCAGTGAAAATAGTTTTTTTAAATGATTGGAACTCCTTATTTAATAAGGCTTTTCAACATTTTCACGGAGTTGATTTCTACTTAGTATAACTCATTGTTTTTTATGGAGGGAATAAAAACGGGATCAATTATCGTTTCGCATAAAGAACCTCCTTTTTACCCCCCAAGATAAACCCCTAACTAGACACCTCATTTTTCTGAGTATACCCATTAATAGAAATCACCATAAACAACAAATACAGGCTGATTTTTATCGACTTTTTTAACATATTTAAATTTCCTAGTGCAGGAAAGCGGAAATATCCAGACCACCCAGCCAACAGCTAAAGCAGTTGTCTAAAAGCTAAAGTCACTTAAAAGTGACTAATTATGCTTCAAATTTTTGCTAAAACGGGCAGCTTTAAATGGATTTTGACTTCCAAAAAAGCGCAAATGATAACTTTTAACAGTAACGTTTTTTGACAAAAATGATGCTAACAATAATAATTGTGTGGATGTAGTCACCTTTATGTGACTTTAGCTTTTAGACAACTGCTTTAGCTGTTGGCTTTAGTTGGCTGGGTGGTATGATCATTTCCGCTTTACTGCACTAGTTGCTTTGAACATTAATTTCATTAAACTTGATTCTCGTTTCGCACCCTCTATAGCCTTTCCCGATTGAATGAAGTTTAATTGTTTGTTACAAAATCATTTCGCGTAGGCCTTTGGAGTGGCCACTTAGCGATAAATTCAATCAAATTAACCAAATGGCCAAACTCAACGAGGACTATCGCAAAGGTTCCCGTGAGTAGCTCGTAGTAGGTTGGACTGACGAAGGAAGTCCAACAAAACCCAAAAATAAATTGAGTTTTTAACATGATTGTTGGACTTCGCAAGCTTAGTCCAACCTACGGGCTACAATCCGTCAAATTGTATACGACAGTTTTATCCATTTGATGTAAATCGAATTCAATTTGAATTCTCATGTAGGGTGCCCTACTTTAATTGGTGAGGTTTGTCAGGTCATTTAGAGCCTTCGCCCGGATAATTACACATCTACCTCATGCATATTCCGCACACTCCATTGTTGAACATGCGATGAACCGTTTTCTAAAGTTAGCATCCATTTGTCTTCTGCAAATGCCTGAGTGATGCAGAAGAAACTGCCTGCTCCAAGAACAAAGTTTCGCGTATCTTACAGTGCGTGAGCTCGGAGGGCTAACGCACCTTACCCGGTTGAGGAGGAACGAATGCCATTGGGGATGGAGCCCGCTATTATATTATTAGTCATGCCTTTCACCTTGTTGATTTGCTGTTGTGTTTTGATGTTTAACTAAAGGCCAAAGCGCATTCCCCACTCCAGCAATCATCCCAGAATAAAAAAGCCCCATTCCTGTAGCAACACAAAAACGCAGTAAATAAACTCCGCTGATAGTAATTATGCCAGGTATCATACTAATGGCCATGTTTTTCTCCATAGTGCCTTCAAACTCATCCACTAACTGGAAGAGTTGCTCCAATCGACTCAAGGTTCCATCCATAAAAATGATCTGTGCGGTATCAGTAGCGGCACTTGAAGCACCTTTAAGGGAAACAGATACTTGCGCCGATTTCAGGGCAATGGCATCATTAATGCCATCACCAATAAAACAAACAAAACGGCCTTCTTCACGTAATTGCTTCACTAACGTAGCCTTATTTTCCGGCAGAGTTTCGGCAACGTAATGCTCGATATCCAGTATTTTAGCCATATTTCGAGTCGGGGCTTCATGGTCCCCTGAGATAATATACAGTTCTATACCACGCTGTTTCAGGTAGCGAACAACACGTTTGGCTTCTGGACGAAGAGTAGGCTGCATTTCCAGGATACCTGCAAGCTGCTGACCTATCGCGACATAGATGAGGGAATAACTGTCCCGTTCCGCCTGCAGTTGGATGGTACGAACGGTTTCAGGCAACTCAATACCTTCGCGTTCTAGGAAACGGGCACTGCCAACCCGTATGACTTTTTTATCAATCTTTGCTTTAATGCCATAACCAACTTCATAACTGGCATCGTCTAGTCCAGGTAAATCTAGTTGTTCTTCTATCGCTTTGGCTTGTATGGCTTTAGCAGTGGGATGTGGCTGACGATATTCGGCAGCAGCAGCATAACGCAACACACTTATTGTATCGAAACCATCTATCACATGAATATTGCCTACAGTTGGCTGTTCCAAGGTTAAGGTACCAGTCTTATCAAAGACGACGGTATCCACTTGCCGCAAGGATTCAAATATTCGCCCATCCTTAACTAGGATAGCATTTTGTGATAGGATTTGCAGATAACTCAATATACTAAGCGGTCCCAAGCCTTCCATGGTTGCCCCTAGTGCAGCCCATGTGACAGCTAACGCAGGCTGGGATCCCAACACAAAAAAGGTAAAAGCACTGATTCCCAAAGTGACTGGCACATAGCGATTGGCTAGTTCACGCCCACGAACCATCAAAGTTTTACTGTAACTTTGAGTCTGGTTAAGTATCTGGCCAATCTTGGCGGCTACCGTGAGTTCACCGCTAGTTTCCACTTGAATGAGAAGGGAGCCAGACAGCAGCAGAGTTGAAGCGAACACTGGAGCACCAACTAATTTTTCGATTGGCTGACTTTCACCCGTCAGGATGTGCTGGTCAACCTCACCCATTCCAGAATGAACTACTCCATCCACAGGAATGACTTCTCCAGAGTTGACAACTATGATATCATTGGGTTGGATGTCATGGAAACTGATTTGGATCTCGACATCATCCTTCAGTACCCAAACATTGTCAGCATGTCCAGTAAATACCTGGGTTAACTGTTCATTTGACTTGTTTTCCACCCGAGCTAAGATTGCTGCAAAAAAACTACCAAGGAGTCCCATGGCAGTCGCCAAAACCAAGTGTCCGGTGATAATCAAGCCAGCCATTGAGACGGTGGCAATCAGAGGAACCGTCAAGTAACGTCCTCCCTTGAAATCCTCCCTGAGAAGTTGAAGGAGATGGCGTGACAGATAAATAGCCCCCATGCTACCAAGGACAAAAAAGGATGGGTAAACACTACTCAAGAGAGCCAGTCCTATGGCACCAGACGAAAATAGAAAAATTCGCCTTTTCTTTCGATGTTCTTCTTCAATAGATTCACGTAATTTAGGATCAAGACTCATCTGTAATTGCTGGCGACCATCTACCAACAGCGCATTCTTGATATCCTCCAGTAAATGGACAGTACTAAAGGAAGTTGCTGATCTTCTGGTTGACTCTTCCTTCCTAGCAATGGGTTCTAATTTATGTTGTATTGTTCTTTGCTTCCGTCGCTGTAAGTACCAATATCCTCCAGTACTCACCAACAAGAGTTGGATCAGCATGATTCTTGCTCCTCAATAGTAATTATTTTCATGAATCGTAAGCAACCATCCTTTGATGACTTTATGAAGTCAAATAAATCAAGTTCCAAGCTCCAATTTTCATTTATCGTTTAGATTCTTCAGAACCGAACGCAACTGGTTGCTATGTTCAAAAGTATACACGGATTCCAGCGCTGCTTCCTTTATATATTTTGTCTTAATACCATATTCCATTTGCAAAAGAAGAGGAGAGTAGAATCGTTCAAAATTATAGATAAACATGGGCGTTTGTTTTAATTCACCGAGTGATATCCTTGCAAGCACATCAAACATTTCATCAAAAGTACCAACACCTCCGGGGTAACAAATAATCGCATCTGTTTCCATCAGTCGTAGTTTTCGCTTTGACAAGGAATCTACCAATATTTGTGTATCAGATTTGTTGCACACTATATTTGGATACTTTTCAGCGAACCAAACTGGAATCACAGATTCAATTTCCATGCCCTGTGTTCTGCATTGCTCGGCAAAAAAATTCATGTATCCAATATTGGTTCCTCCATAGACTAGCGTGTGGTAGTAATCCTTAATTACATCAACGACATTCTCAAAATCAGGAATAGCTCCCTCTATAGATTCAATTTCGGTTCCAGAACCAAAAAAAGTTATTCTTTTCATATCAATTTCCTTTGTATTTCACAAAAAGCACAAAAAGTATAATATTGTATTTAAATACTTGGGGTTTGTTTATATCCCAGGATAATCGTCCGTTTTTACATTGCAAATACAATACACTTTTCATCTCCTAACGGGCATTTACGTTATAAGTAAAATAAACGTTTGAATATAAAATTTTAAGTATTTATTTTGCGCCTCAAAAACGCTCAATAAATCAGGGTCAGCTAGCTATTTTGCCAATGCCATATAAGGAAATTAGATAGAGCCGTTAAATGCCTGCCCGATTTAACGTCTTCATTTGCGCTTCAGTCAGATTTATGTCCAGACAACCCAAATTCTGCTCAATTTGCTCAACGCGACTTGCGCCAATGATAGGTATGATATTTTGGTGCATCAGCCAAGCGATAACAATCTGATTGAGTGTGGCATTTAGCTCTTCAGCAACTGCTTTAAGTGCTTCCATTCGGACATCCGAATCAGCATGCTGGTATTGGGGCGGCAAGGGACGATCATTCCGCATATACGCGCCGTGAAGCAGCGGTGAGTAGGCAATCAACTGCAAGTTTCGGCTTCGGCAGTAATCAAGCAGATCGCTATTAGTGGAGACTTGGCCACCGAAATTGGCATTTACCTTCGGTCTTAAATAGGTATATCGCTGTTCTACGCAGGAATGAAGCGGAAAACCATTGCTCAAACTGACATTCCGGGCTTCTTCCAGACGCCATGCCAGAATATTGCACGCACCGATGCATCTGACCTTACCGGCTTTCACCAGCTTATCCATCGCTTCGAGTTGCTCTTCAAAAGGCGTAGACCGGTCATCCAAATGGGTATAATACATATCGATCGTATCAATACCCAGCCGTTTTAGGCTTTTTTCGGCTTCCATTTCAATGATCTTTGCTTTTGCGCCCATCGGCACATCCTGATAGGGAACACCCACTTTCGTAGCAATAATAAGCTGATCGCGGTTTTTTCGCTCTTTTATCCACTTGCCGATCAGCGTTTCTGATTCTCCGCCTTTAAATCCTTCAATCCACGCTGCATAAAAATTCGAGGTGTCCAGAAAATTTTCCCCCGCTGCGACATACCGATCGAGTATGGCCGTAGAGGTTTCATAATCGACCCGGCTGCCGAAGTGATCCGTTCCGTGACACAGGGTACTCACTTCAAGTTCATTGTTGTTTCCAAGCGTCTTCTTTACCATTGCTTCTCCTTTTTATCCTAAGCAAATTTAACATTTGGGCATCCTTCACGAAATTTTAGTAAAAATAGAATTTTTTGGTATATAGAGATATTTGAGTTCCAGTATCTCCTTGCTGGGCGGGTTTTGTAAACCCGCTCGCAACATTTTAAGACAAGCCGGAAAAAACGTTCAGGAACTGGTTGCAAACTTGTTCCCGCATCGTTCATTTTAAATTGTGCGTAACTCAGGTTTTAAGTATTTTGCGCCTCAAAAACGCCCAATAAATCAGGATTAGCTGTTGCCAATGCCACATGCATACCATCTATTTCAATGGCAACTTTATTAGCAATAGCCCACTGATGCACTTCCCTAGAAATCGCTAATTTTTTTAACGACATGGTAACTAATGCTGCGTAGGCCTGTTCGTGACTGATAGTCTGCGTATTCATATTTTCTGCAATACCACGAGTGTCCACAAGAGTATATTTGTCATTTGCCACTTTGGTTACCTTTAGTGCTGGAAGAGTTTCCTCCTTTTCAGGAGGAGAAATAACTCTGGGATCATTAATCTCTTCCTTTGGTAACCATTTAGATCGCCATAACGTTATCTCATTTTTAAGCTTATCAATAATCTCCGGATTTTCCAGAGAACCACTATCATACTCACAGGTAAAGCGATAAGCTATTTTTCTTGGGTCCACATGTTCTGGTAAAACCTCAGAATAAGAATCTAATGGCCTTAGATTTTTGATGCCAAATTCAGAAGGTTTGTAAAAATACAGGCTGAATCGTTCAATTTTAACACTAAATAATATAGGCGGTGTAAGGTGATGCAACAGAGGAAGATAACGTAATGTTTCTTCATAGTCCTCTTTCTGATCTCCTGGAAAACCGTACAATAGATTCCAATTGATCGCAACATCAAATATGCGTGCATAACGCATGGTGGCTATATTCTGAAAGGTTCTAATACCTTTATTCATACGCTTTAATAAAGATGTTGAGATAGCTTCTATACCCGGTTGTATTATATCTACCTTTGCCTCTTTGAGTTGCCCCATCTGCTTTAGATTGATGTTAGACCTCTGTTCATAAAATATCCCAAACTCATTAAACCTATCTTTTATGAGAGGCAAAAATTCCGTGTAATAAGATTGAGGCATGATACTATCATACGCCGCTAGTATTTTCGCGGGATAAGACGTGACCAGTTCTTCTAATTCCTCTACAACACGGATTGGTGATTTTTTTCTATATTTCAAATTATTACTATTAAGACCGCAGAAGGTACATTGGTGCTTCTCTCCCCACCAGCAACCTCGACTGCTCTCAAATGGTATGCAAAGATCACGAGGTAAAGGTTCAATTAAATACGATAACTGATCATAAAATTCTTTATAGTTTGGTGTTGGAATCAAATCCATATCAAGGCATGGTAAACTTCTGATAATTCTATCTTTTGATAAATTACCAGCCTTCATTTGTTTAAGGAAAGTTGGAAATACAATCTCACCGTCACCGGAAAAAATGTAATCAATAGAAGCACTCAGTGATGCCACACCCTCAGCCATATCTGCTGCACAGTTTGGTCCCCCTATAATAGTTATTGTCTCAGGAGACAAATCTTTAATAGCATTGAGGAGCGCAACACTTGCAGCTGTCTGTTCAAAACTAGTGCTACATCCTACAACCTTTGGAGCTTTACTGACCACCAGTTTTGCTATATCACTAACCCAATGTTTAGCTTCCAGAGCCAATGTTTGAAGATCAGAAAAACTCAGTACACAATTGTCTTCACTCTTGGAATAGTCTCTTAACATTGCATTGAAAGCAACTTCAGCATTTTTGCCCAGCAGTGAATTTCCGTATGCAGTTTCAGCAAACAGACGTTCAGACAATAAATAACTTGGGCTTAGATAAGAAAACATATTATTGATTTCTTCACCAATCCAAGCACCAAAGGCGATATTACCATAAAAGACACTCACTCCGGTACCGGCGTACTTTGCAGCACAAGCCTGTAAAATATGGAGAGCCAAAGAGGGTCTGTCAAGGTGTGCAACAGGTGGTACAATAAGAATGACCTCTTCTGTTTGGTAAGACTCAAACATAGCAATCAAACTTTCTCTGGCTTTAGAGTCATTCCAAGATTCTAATTTAGAAAATATGTTCATTCTAATATTACGGTTTTTCCTTGTTAATTTTATTCATTACCAAATACGATAGTCTCCCTGTAAATCACAAAAATAGGAGTTTTCGTGGGTAACAGCCATTAGAGACTTGGGCATATAAAGATAATCAACACGGTCTCCCAAATCGACCGTAAATAGGCCCAAGTTTTTAAGATAGAAACCGAGTTTTTCATTAAAATGGGGAAACAAAAGGAGCTTAAAGCCCTTCTCTTTGCCATAATAAAACAAGAAGTTCACAAAATAATCTACAATATCGCCAGCTTCGGGATATATCCAAATATCATTGCACTGAATGATGCCCTTCTTCTGGTTTTCATGAACGACAATATAGCCTAATAGTCTTTTGTTCTTGAAATAACCAAAAACTGTCATCTTATGATTTCCATTAGCAAGAAGCCAGTTGATGGTATCTGCATCGCGTGAGTTGGTGGCTTGGTATATTTCTTTAGTTCGTGTCCACAGATCATCGAAGCAAACACCCGCCTCTGTGACTTGTTCAATTCCAGACAATTGGTTTTTATTGGCGTGGTATCCCATACTCAACTTATCCAAAAACTCTCGTGAGAGCCCTTCTATATCAGCTTCACGGATGTTCCAACCATCCTTTGAAAGTTGGTGCATCGGCACCAGAGGCAAACCCGATACAGTTTTCTTTCCATCATCACTTCCCCTCGGTATCAACGGAATTTTTAACTGTTTGATTATGTTTAAAGTGGTTTCATTTGGCGTGGTAATGAAAACAGGGGAATTGGGAGTTCGCAATAAATGGAAAAACAGTTTGATCCCATGGTTTCTATGCTCAGACGCTACAAACCATGATGTCCCATTACACGCTTCCACTATTTCTCCACAAAATTGGAATTTCGTGGGAATATTACCCAAAAAACCTACGATATCGTCACCTTTCTTCAGTGCCCACCCTCGTACCTGATCAGAAAAGGAGAAAAAGGCTGGATTCTCGTCCCACCACACCTTGAACCTATTTTTCCAGAATTCAGGCAACTTTCCGTAATGTTGAGTCAGCAACGAAGAGATTCCATGATAATCGTCCTTTTTTACATTGCAAATACGATACATCTTTCATGTCCTAAGTATTTATGTATGCCACAATGAGTGGCTAAGTCAATCATATTGCCATTTTTCGATAATGCCAGCAATCCCTCTGAAAGTACGGAACTCATTAGACAGTATAATATCCGCAGACAAATTGATACCAAAAGAAACTTCCAGTCTGCGAATAAATTCAATCAATTGAAATGAATCAAAATAACCCTCATCTTGAAAATCTACATCTATTATCTTAGTATCATTAATTTCGATCATAGGAGACAAATCTGCGGCGATTTTTATCAATTTATTTTCTATGTCTTTGGCCAAAAGTAACTCCACTAATGTGACATTGTTCAAATGGGGTGTTATTTGACAAAAGACACCTTCGGGTGAATATAGGTATTTCTATTTTATCCTTAAAAATTATGAACATAGTGCCAATTTCGTATTTCACCCTAAGGTGTGTTTTCTCATATAACACCCCAAATAGAAAAAAAGCTTATCTCCTAATTGGTGAACCAAGGTTTATCACTTTTCTTGGTATTCCCATCCACATGGGAATACCAATGAACCGTCGGTAATTTAGGCAAAAACTTTTTATATGATAAATCATTATAAGTGAAAAATATATGATCTGCGAATAACCTTGCAATTACAGTATTCTCAGCCTCAACAATTGCAAAATATTGTTTTGCAAGGACCATAGCTAATTCACTCGTAGAGCATCTTTTTTCAGCTTGTAGGATAAATAATTCTTGATGCCCGAATCGTTTCCACTTTTCTGTAAATCCAGGTTGATTCACAGAATTCACGACAGCATCAAAATCAAGCCCACTTTTTTCCCATATATGACTTAATTGGATCGTTTTAATTTCTCTGCTTTCAGCTTCTGACTGAATTGCAGCAAAATATGCTTCCATGATTTCCGTTGGCACCCTATTTACTTTCACATGGATATCCGTAAGTATTAGCGTAAAATCAATGGACTTTCTTCCCATAAGCTCATTTATAGACACTTTGATCATTTCTATATTATCCAAGGCTCCAATATCGAACTTGTTAAGCTTTGACCTTTTCCCCCCCCCCCAATAAGCAATCATTCCAAGTTTTTCACCTGACAGAATGGATTTTTGAACCAAACGATTAATCTCACTGTCGTTCTCACAATTGGCTCTTCTGAATTTAGGGATGTTAAGTAACTTGATTACTTCGGAAGCTCGTTTTCCTCCAACAATACTTTTTAGTTCATTGATATTAATCTTACCCATTGAAGTTCTAGGAAACTCTCGCATGATAACATATTGATCTGGTAGCTTATGCGAAGATAACCGACTGCGAAGATAACTGCGAAATTCCGACACATCTTCCTGTTCCTTGTCCTTAACTAGGCAAGCTAATATTACTTTTTCACCGAGCAGCTCGTCTTCTACACCAAAAGCACAACAGTCCACAATATTCTCATGTTCTCTCAAAGCATCATTGACCTCTTCAGGAAATAGGGTTATTCCCTTGCGTTTAATGATATTTTTGATTCTGCCAACTATATACAAATGCCCATCTTTACCAAAATAACCGATATCTCCTGTCTTAAACCAACCTTTAAAGAAATTCTTTTTCGTGAACATTTTTCGGTTATAGTACCCTTTCATTACTATGTCTCCGCGAATAAGAATTTCCCCCACTTTTTTATCTCGGTTATCCATTTCTTGATGTTGTGTATAAGCAACCTCTCCTACGGAATCGTACTCCATAATTTTTATTTCGCAACAACTTATTGGCAATCCAACACTTTCAAAATGTCTCGGCTCTTTCATAGGAGTCATTGTTGCCCAAGTGGTCGTTTCCGTAAGCCCATACCCCTGGTAACAGGGAATACCAAAAATATCCTCAAAGTGTTTCCATAACGTCTTACTTAAGGGAGCTGTGCCCACCAAAGCATGACTCACATGAGAGATATCATGATCTGCTCCAGACGGAAAAAGCTTTAGCAACATTGCCATAATAGATGGAGTAAGACTAAGAACATCTATCTTGTTATCAGAGACAATTTTCCAGAAAAATTTACCAACTAATGGTCCGAAAAGAGAAGACAATACAATATGAGCTCGACTTAGAACACAGGCAAGACCCGTCACCATTATTGCGTTAATATGATAAAAGGGCAGAATGCACAAGAAACGTTGATTCTCCTGATACTTATACATTGTTGCAAATGCATTTGCCATAGAATACAAATTGTTTTGAGATAGCACAATCCCTTTACAATTCCCTGTCGTACCAGACGTATAAATAATTAAAGCATCATCATCTTTATAGCACTCTTCATCGGACAAAGGAAGACATTTCAATGTTTCCTCTCCAGTGATTGCAGGAAGGTTACTTTTCTTCAAAGCAATTCGTTGTTTTCCTAAAATCGACAAATCCTCCATACCTTCTCCATAGAAGGTAAGTTTCGGTTTGGCATCCATCAGCATTGACTTTATTTCTGATGGGTGGTTCTCTGGGCTGATGGGAACAAGAACTGCGCCCACCGCTGAACAAGCAAAAAACAGCGGATAAAACATGGCTTCATTTCTTGTCACGAAAGCCACCCGATCTCCTTTAACCACCTTATAATCGCTCAACAAATGCCGTATTGATTGAGTCAAGTCATAAAGAGTCTCATAAGAGTATTGTTCGTTATTTTGAATATCGGTTAGAAAGGCCTTACTAGCTGCCTTGGCCTTTGCGTTTGTTAACATGCTATAAAGTAAATTCATTTTAATTCATACATTACAGGTAAATTTGTTATGAGAGACACGGTAAAAAAACTCGCCTCTTATGACTTAAACTTAATTATAGGTTGTATGAGGAGTTCCACACCTATAAAAGATAGCATTACACAAGATGTTTCATACTCGCCTTATCCTCAAACTATTGCACTGAGTATGACTCACGTTCTTAACTTTTTATACTCATCAGGAACCAGACTTGCGTCAATGACGAATTTTGCGTTGAATACGAGAAAATCCATCTGCACTCCCAAAAAGCATTCAACGGCTTGCCGTGGCGTTTCTACTATGGGCTGCCCCATCACATTGAACGACGTATTCAGTAAAACACTCACACCAGTAACGGACTTAAACGCCTCAATCAAGTGACGTAAGACTGGATTACTTTCTTCCGTAACCGTTTGAACTCTCGCCATTCTATCCACATGCGTCACAGCAGGTATAGAATCAACTTGTTCTTTCCTTGTTTTATAAGTCATCAGCATATAGGGGGATTCTTGATCACCCTCAAAATAAAGCTGAAGGTCTTCTAGTAACACTGCCGGCGCGAAGGGCCTAAAATCTTCCCTATGTTTCACTCGGTCATTAATAATATCCTTCATCTCTGCGGGAAATGGCGAAGTCAATATGGATCGATTTCCCAATGCCCTAGGACCAAATTCCATGCGTCCGTTAAACCAGCCAATAATACGACCATCAGCCAATTCCCGAGCAATTTTTTGAAAAATGTCAGGATGGGTTTGATAGGGCAAACCCATTTCCTTTAGACAAGTCTCAATCTCTTTGTCACTGTAAAAAGTGCCCGTATAAGTTCCACCTGGCCTTTTCTTGGGCAAGTTGTCTGCATGAAGATAATAATAACGCAATGCCGCCCCGATGGCAGTCCCTGCGTCATTAGCCCCAGGTTGGACAAATACTTTCTTAAAATCACATCCTCTTTGAACCTTGCCATTTGCCACACAGTTCAGGGCGACACCGCCGGCCATGCAAAGGTTAGGACTATTTGATATTTCACGCAAATGGTTCACAGTGTGAAGCATCGCTATCTCTGTTACCCGCTGCACTCCAGCTGCAATATCCATATGGCGTTGCTCCAACTTGTCCTGTGGTCGGCGAGACGGACCACAAGCCTCTTCAAATAATTCTGTCAACCAGAATTCTCGACTGAATGGAAACCGTAAATAATCCAAGTTTAATGTATATTGGCCATTTTCTTTCAGCAGTTGTAAAATATTATCGAACACTTCCCTGTATTTTTTTCTCGAACCATAGGGAGCAAGCCCCATTACTTTTCCCTCATCGCTATGATCTTTGAAACCCAGATAATTTGTCACTCCTGCGTAAAGAAGGCCAATGGAATGAGGAAAATTGATGTTTTTATCCTCGTATATATTAATCAAATTTCCTTCCGCATTACCAACGGCTGAGCATACTATCTCTCCCATACCATCAATGGAATATAGAGCACTATTATTGAGACCTGAAGTGTAATAGGCACTCGCCATATGGGCTTCATGATGCGGACAAAAGAAAATATCTTGTTTAAAATCAAGTTTTTCTTTTAATATTTCTTCCAAACCCACCATAGATTTTACTATATCCATTTCCTGTAACAGGACATCCAGTGTTTGGGGGAAAGAAACTAAATTATACTTAAGAAACTTCTCCTTAATAAATGCCATTGGATCGAAAGATACGCATACCGCATCAAGTTCACTACTCTTCACGTTAGCATACCGCAGACTCGCATCAATAGCTAGATTCGGGAAACTGGAATCGTGCTTGAATCGGGATAAGCGTTCTTCCTCAATGGCGAAAATCACTTCACCTTTCCGTATCAGTGCTACAGATGAGTCATGAATTCCTTGATTAATTCCTAGTATCAACATTTTTATACCTAATTAATGGTTCAACATCTCAGTTGTTAAGCTAATTATTCTATTCATACTATTTTCTTTAAAATTCGGAGAATGTTTTCTGAATTTGTCTTCTCGGTAATACTCGTACCTGCCGGGGTAGCATAATATTTGTCGATAAACCCTGTACCAACTGAATAGACTCTGCTTAATATATTTTTTGCATTTGATATCATATATTTATCTTTTTTGGTCAGTTCGAGTTCAGTGAAATAAGGTATGTTTTCAATGAAGTGCCAACCAGAATCAAGTAGTGATGGATAGTCAGGGTTTGTTCGTTCTGATACTACGAGAGCCGTCGAAGGCAAATCGCCTTGATTTGGTACAATGAGATTAATATTGTCAACACTTTGTGTTATTTTCTCAAATTCCTTGTATCGCTTGGTGATTTTTCTCTTTATTTGACCATAGCGAGCAAGTTGGGCAAATGCGACTGCAGCAGTCATCTCATTGACGCGAAGAGATAGTCCTTTTATGTAGTCATCTACAGACGCTTGTCTTTTTCCGTTCTTAATCACACACCCTTGGTCGTGAATCTGGCATATTTCCTTATAGAGCCGTGGATCATTCGTTACAGCCATCCCTCCCTCCCCTGTACTGATAATCTTGTGGTGATTAAATGAAGAAAATGCCATGTGACCAAATCTTCCAGCATAGTTGCCCTTAATTTTCACACCAAAAGACTGCGCGATATCTTCAACTAGATCAATGCTATTTTTATTGCATAATTTAGCAATTTTTTCGATATTTTGCTGTCCCCTACCCATCAAATGGGGAATGACAACCAATCGCGTCTTGCTGCTTAATTGTTCTTCTATCGAGTCGACAGTTACCTGAAGTTGTTCATCCAGTGTCGCAAATCTGATCGCCATCTTATTGAAAAGGAGAGCAGAATAGTCAGCAACCCAGGACAATGGTGATATGATAGCTTCGGAGCCAAGCTCGTAATTTCTAGAAACCAAATACGCAAAAAAAGCAGTTGTTGCCGATGGGAAAGTCAGACATTCGCGAACATTCATCATTTCGCATACTTGCCTCTCGAATAGATAGGCATATGAACGTCTATCTCCTTTAGGATACCGGAATAGATTTTGTGAGCATAGAACCTCGTTGACAAGGAGTTGTTCTATTCCTCCAATGAGTTGATTACCTAGTGCCATTCGTCCTCCAGATAGAGTTGGGAAAAGTTTTTATGAACATTCTCCAGTACAAATGTGCTCGGGTGCTCCAACCAAAGCTTTATAGCATAATGTAATGAACCAAGAGAACTTGGATCAAAAACATATTCGCGCGATCGGATATTCTCAGAAATTCCGGTCTTGTTGGAAACAAAACTTATTCGATTCACATCAATGGCGTAATGGGGCATAAGACAATAGGGATCATAAAGTGATGGCACAATGAGTGCCGATGCCCTTGAAATTTCTAACCTTAATTGATCCAGCGATACTTTATTTTCCACTTGCACAAAATCAGTAACTCCAAGCGAGTCAATATGTTTCTGAAGTGATTCAATAAAGGAATTTCTCTTCAATGTCCCCGTTAAGTGATCATATTCTTTGCATAGAATTTGGAGATTAAACCCTAACCCTTTTTGTTTGGCTAACTCAACAAGCAATGGTACCTCTTTACACAACTCAAAATATCCTTTTTCATGGACAGCCCGTCCGCCAGTAATAAAATTCAAAATTTTGTTAGCATTTTTGTCTGGCCTGACTTCATATCGTTCCTTTTTGGAAAAAGAAATTACACTAATGGTATCTCGCTTTTTACCTAACTCGTTCTCATAAAATTCTTTGTCATTGGTACTTTCCACAACAGTGATATCACAATAATCAACAAGGTGGGATTCATAGAATTGAGCCATGTTCTGCTCATTCCTATCAAGCGTTGATTGCTTAATATGATCATCGCCTGCAACAAAATTCAAGCGGCTTATTGTCAGATACGGAGAAAATATCTTTTTTCCATTCATTAATATTTTTTCAATACATTCCGACGATAATACAATACCTGACTCCCAGGAGTGAAAGTGAAAAATTGGATTGCCCAATAGGACTAAATTTGTAAGGGCAGCTTCGATCTGAAGCGTGAGTGCTTGCTCTGCTCCCTGCAAATTACACCGTTCTTTGGCATATTTATAGAGAAAGTCAGGGATCTTGACAAGTACTATATTTCGTTCAGATCTGTTGCCACTTGAAGATAAAAACGAATACTCAATAGAACTCACGCGGTCGAAGGTTAATATTGCATGATTTGTCCGTTGATTGGTTCGTTTATATTCATTATCAGTAAGCATTAGTATTTCATATTCAGTACCATTTTTAACGGGATTCTGGTTTGACCAAGGCCGTTTAAAGCATCCAAATGCAAAATGTACGATACCAATAGGAATGTCTCGAATCAGGTTACTTGAAAATATTGGAACACTTTTTGATATCGTTGCATAGGTTCTAAGACGATACTCCATTTTTTTAGGGCTGAAATTCCAGTCAATTCTTATATGTTGATTTAAATGGGCATAGGCAAGTGCTTTCAGCGCAAACACTACGTCATGCAATTCCTCGTACTTCTCTTGATATTTATCAGCTTCTAGGAATTCATCTATTTCTTTGATAAGAAAAGGTTTTAACTCGTTAGCAGTCATCCCCACACTTTCAACCAACATATCAATATTCATTATAAATACCTAATATTTGTTCTTTACTCAGTTTTTTTGGCTCCCATAGAATGGGCTTGTCATATTTATTGCACCACCATAGCTGTTCTGCCAAAGACTCGTTATGCTCAATATAGTGTCCGGGCAGATTGCGGGCATGAAAATACAATATTCTCTCCTTTGGAATACAATCTCTTACATCTTGGCAATGCAAATCAGATTCGATTAGATTTTGAAAATCAATCACAAATCCATACGCAGTCGAAGTAAGAATCGACTCGATAGCAGACATAGTAGATTCCCACCCGCCGTGTATTTCGATACCAACTTGCATAGGACTAATCAGTTCAGCAAATTGAGCTAGTCTACTTTCGACAATTTCGTTAGAAACAGAAGAATCCCCGCCTATCATAACACGAAACACAGAAGCACCAAGAAACGCTGCTTGTGACCACTGAATTCGTAGATATTCTAGGTATTCATTAAACTCGAACCCGGATGTACTACAGAAATTGGTCGTTCCTGCATACGCTACCTTTCCCACCAGATTGTTTGAATAAGCATTGTTAACACTCGTTTTCAGTGCTTTTATAGAAATCTCTCCATCAACTAGATCCTTGCTGACTTCAAAATAGCCTGGCTTGACTGTCGCTAGATAAGTCTCTAGTTCAGCAATTGAGAAATCTCGTGTTGCCCATCCTGAAAGAGGTAATTGTATTGTTCGTCTCATGAAAATATTCTCTTTCCAGCGGTTGTAGCTCACTAACCACTCTCCGGTTTCTCCTTCTGAGTGGCACAAATGCTGAGCGGTTTATCGTCTTTATGATCATCATTACAATTTTTATTGGTTTTTCATTAATATGTATTGGAAAATATAGTTTTTTATCAGCGAATATCCAACCTACCCTCATATCGGCGTTGGTGACGGGTGTTAAACTAAGCCCCCTACGTCACCGTAAAGGACTCGTCTTCAGAGCACAAGCCATGAGACTGATCCCGAACACGGCTCCTTTCCCAACTATTATTATTTGACTGTATTCCACTCACCTATAT
>QNEL01000004.1 GCA_003645185.1 Candidatus Parabeggiatoa sp. nov. 3 | reverse complement strand
GCTTATGACGATATTAAATGGCAGGATATAGATTGGAAAGCTGTCAGGAAATATACGAGGCGTTTAGAGAATAGTATTGCAAAGGCTGTTGAGTACCATGACTTCGTACAAGTTAAGAAATTTCGTAGAATTTGGAACTCAAGTAAACTCGTTAAATTGTTAGCTGTCAGGAAAGTTACTCAAGATAATAGGGGTAAAAAGACAGCAGGTGTCGATAAAATAGTAGTCCAAACCAATAAGCAACGGTTAGAATTAGCCCGTAAATTGGAATTAGATGGTAAAGCAACTCCTTTAAAAAGGGTATATATACCCAAACCTAATGGAAAAAGTAGAGGATTAGGGATACCAACCATTGAGGATAGGGCCAAGCAAGAACTCTGCAAAGGCAGTATCCAACCAATTTATGAAGTTATGGCAGAAGCCAACGTCTACGGTTTTAGACCGGCACGCAGCACTCACGATGCAATAGAAGCAATATTTAAAGGTATAAAGCAAAAACAAAAGTATGTGTTAGAAGGGGATTTGACTGCGTTCTTTGATAACATCAAACCAGAAGCAATTTTGGGGAGTGAAGTCATTCAGAGAACGGATAAGGAAACCCAAAAGCAGATACAAGCCTGGATTGAAGCTGGAGCAATAGATAAAGAAGTATTCTGCAAAACATCCAAAGGTACACCTCAAGGTGGGGTAATATCACCTTTATTGGCTAATATAGCTTTTATGGGTATGGAAACGATGTTATACGAATGGGTAGATACATGGAAAGGATGCAGCAGAGATAATAGGAAAAGCCTGACCATCAGTATATACGCAGACGACTTTGTTATATTGCACAAGGACAAAGCAGTAATCGAAGAAGCCAAAGTAAGAATAGCCCAATGGTGTGTGGAAAAGATGGGAGTCGAGCTAAATGAAAGCAAGACGCATATAAGCCACACACCCACGGGATTTGATTTCTTAGGTTTCAATATAAAGCAGTACCCAGTGACAAACAACAAACAAGGCTTTAAAACCCTAATTAAACCCAGTAAAGATAGCATAAAGAAACATTTAAATGCTATTCATGACGTACTCAAAAGGAATAAAGCCGTCCCGCAAGAAGCAGTAATCAGTAAATTAAACCCAATCATTACAGGATGGGCAAACTATTTTAGCCACGTAGTATCAAAGGAAATCTTCAGTAAGACTGACAAGGAAGTATGGCTGAAAACTTGGAAATGGGCTTGTAGAAGACATAACAACAAGGGTTTGAAGTGGGTAAAAGAGAAATATTTTAGGAAAAACGGCAATAGAAATTGGGTATTCACGACTGAAACAAAGGGCAAGATTTATACCTTGAAACAACACACTGATACAAAAATCGTGAGACATGTGAAGGTCAAAGGCACAAAGCATATATTTGACGGAGACACCGTTTACTGGGTCAAAAGAGGTCAAAATGACCCCACGTTAAGCACAAAGGTTCAAAAACTCTTGAAATCGCAAAACGGGAAATGTAAATGGTGCAATCTTGAGTTTAGTTGCGAAGATATAATGGAAATTGACCACATAAAACCAAAAAAGGTTGGTGGTAAAGATGTCTACACGAATCTGCAACTTCTACACGGACATTGTCATGATACAAAAACACTTGAAGATGTTAAGAAAGCTAAAGATGCAATCCTTAACATAGGTGAGTGGAATGCAGTCAAATAACAATAGTTGAGAAAGGAGCCGTGTGAGGTGAAAGTCTCACGCACGGTTCTGAAGACGAGTCCTTTACGGTGACGTAGAGGGCTTAGTTTAACAGAGCCACTTTTCGTTTTGATTCCGAAGGCAAACACATCATTGTTTTAACAGTCACAGATGATGTGGAAGGCAACCCACTGAGCCATGAGATACAACAGGTTATAGATGTCCTACCGCCTCGTCCGGCTTCCACGATTTCAGCCCTACCTGAAACGGGCATCAACCCATTAACGGTCGCCTTATCGACAGAGTTTTACGAAGGGGTGAAGTATCAATGGCAGACTGATGGTGGCCAATTGAGTATGGCTAATAGCCATGTCGCGATGATAAAGTTTGAAGAATCAGGGACTTACACCATCACACTGATTGTAACGGATACGGAAACGGAAACGGACAAAACCGAGCAGGTTTCAAAAACCATTACGGTTGATGCCCCGCCACCACCTGAACCGCTTGAAGCAAAAGCTTCAGTCTCACAAACGGAAGGCATTGCCCCATTGACCGTCATGCTTGATGCGAGTGAGTCGAAAGGGGATATTGATGACTATGTGTGGACGAGTTCCGATAAGCAAATCGCCGGAAAACGCGCCACGCTCATACTTAATCAAGTGAATAGCCATAGCATTACTTTAACTGTCAGTGCAGAAGACGGACGAAATGAGACTGATACGGTCATCGTGACAGTAAAGGAAAAGCCAGTCGAAGCACCGGATGCTGTCGCGATGGCATCACCTCTTGAAGGCATCGTGCCCTTGAGTGTTACGCTTAATGCGAATGGTAGTAAGCCTCGCGATAAGATCAAAGAGTATGGCTGGATGAGTACAGATGGGCAGGTTGCTTCGGGTAAACTCACTCAGATGACCTTTGACAAGCCTGACACCTATACCATTACTTTAAGAGTCATGACCGAAAGTGGTTTGGATAGCACCACACAAGTTACAGTCGTGGTCAAAGAACCGCCTCCTCCCGTCGCGGATGCCAAGGCTTCTCCCAATGAAGGTGTGGTGCCCCTAAATGTCAATTTTCACGCCAATAAATCAGAAGGGGATATCGAGGAGTATGAATGGACGATAAATGGTCAAACCTTCTATGGCCGCAGAACTTCTTTCTTGTTTGAGGAAGCCGGAGAATATACCATCACATTGCTCGTCACGGATAAATACGGCCATGAGCATACCACTGAAACCAAGGTAACTGTCAAACCTAAAAGTGGGCCAGTAGATGAACCCGTCGCCGTGGCCAAGGCTTCACCTGCTGACGGTTTTGCCCCCTTAAACGTCACACTGGATGCCAGTGATTCAACAGGCAAGCTCACGGACTATACTTGGACAACGCCTCAAGGTACTACTTTATATGGTAAGCGAGCCAGCTTATTATTGCTTGAAGCGGCGAATTACCCAATCACTTTGACAGTCAAAGATCAAAATGGCCTAACCGCAACGGCTTCAACCACTGTGACTGTCAAAAAGCAACCAGAAGAACATGAACCCCCTGTCGCGGTAGCCAACATCACGCCAACCGAAGGGACTGCGCCTTTAAAACTGGCTTTGGACGGCAGCGAATCGCAGGGGAAGATTGAAGAATACCTGTGGATATCCAGCAGCGGTGATATTGCCAAGGGTAAACTGACCAATATGTGGATTGAAAATCAGGGGACTCACGTCATCACCTTGAGAGTGATAGGGCCCAATGGGAATCATGAAACGAAAACCACAGTTCTTGTGAAGTCCAAACCCGTGACAATCATCGATAAACCCACACCCCCAACTCCACCCTCTGTGAATGTGGTGAATGAGGTTGTCACAGAAGGTGAAGGTTTGACAGAAGGGAAACAGATCACCTTGGATGCGGGTGATAATCCTGATATCACTGAGTACAAATGGACCACCACGAGTGGCGATGTATATTATGGTCAAAAGCCCACTATCTCGTTCACAGAACAGGGGGAACACAACGTTGATTTGACTCTCACAGACAAAAACGGTTTGACAACCACCAAGGAAAATGTTCTTGATAAACCCATCACTGTGCCACCGCCCGCCGCGCCGCCACCAGTGGTACCAACAAGCCTTGATCAAGAACCAGAAGTGCAGTTCTTGACTGATAGTAAGGGGCAAACCGTGAAAGAAGTGAAGCTCAGTGTACCAGAGGTTCCTGGTGTGGTAGAGTACGAATGGAAAGCCTCGACTGGCGAAGTCGCTTATGGTAGACAGCCCAGCTTTTTGTTCAACACGCCGGGTGAACGCACGATTGATCTCATTGTCAAGGACAAAAATGGTCAAACAGCAACAGCCGAAAAGATTGCAACGGTAAGTGGCCCGGAAGTACCACCACTCCCCCCTATCGAACCTGAAAAGGTAGAAGAAAAGGTAGCCGTGTCAGCCTCTGAAGAAGATCCCAATGTTGTCGAACTGGATGCCAGTCAATTAACTGAAGAATTCGGTGATATTGACGATGACGATATCACATGGCAGGCGATAAATGAGAAGGGAGAAGTTGTTGTTGAATCCAAAGGTAAGAAGTCAAGCTTGTCATTACCATCTGAAGAGGGCACTTACACCATTAAGATGATAGTAAAAGATAAGGCGGGTGGGATTCGTGCTGAAAGCGTGGTAGATGAAGCGACTGTAGAGCCATCAGGGGGAGTACGGGTAAGAGAGAAGGACGTTCTGAATGCGATCATCTCTGATGAGATAAAAAACCTTGATGTTTGCAAGGATACAACGATTACACTTGATGGGAGTAGATCAACCGGTAGTATTGAGAAGTATGAGTGGATCATCAAACCGCCGCCCTATAGTGGTGACTTAAAATACTTAGATGGGCCTAAAACTCAGTGGATAGCGCCCAACCAAGCGGGCCCCTATACCATTACTTTGAGAGTTATTGAGAAGGAGACGAAGCTGGACGATGACGCGACGGCAACTGTGACGGTAGTCACAGGAGGAGCTTGTGAGATTAAAGCCTGCTTTAAAGCCACTCTTCTGGCTTGCGAAAATGATTCAGAAGAGTGTTTGGAACTCGGCAATCAAGAGAACATCATGGCAGGTTCCAGCCCTGACACCTTGACAGGTAATATGGCAGAAAACTGGTTTTTGATAGCCGAAGTGGATGCCAGTTGTTCAAACAGAGCCGACGTTAGTATTATTAATTATCAATGGGAATTGGATGGTATGGAGATTCCTTCAAGTAAAATCATAACAATACCGCCTGATAAGGGTTTTGAAAGGCGTGAACACTGGATTTCTCTAAAAGTCACTGATGATCAGGGTAAAACAAGTGTCCCGGCTAAACAAAAGATCATGGCCTGTGAACTGATTGCAAAAGCGACAGTTGAACCAGAGCAGTTTATCTTTCGTCAAGACTATGAAAAGCCTGTACAAGTTTATCTGGATGCCAGTCCCTCTCAGTTAGTTTGTGGTAGCAAGGTTTCAGACGTTTCAGACGATTTCAGTTACAACTGGCATCTTGAAGCAGATAGCAGCAATAAGGCAAGCTGTCAGAATTTCACTTGTTATATTAAGGAGCAAAATTCAAAACAGACCACTATTGATACGTGTAGTGGCAGCGTACCAGAGGATACTGACTCATGTACCTATATACCCATACTTGAGTTAAAGGGGCCAAAGGGTGTGACTGATGAGAGCAACCTAGCTGATACTGCTAAAGTGACGGTTAAATGGCCACCGCTTATTCCTCGCATCAAGATCGAAGCACCTAATGTTGTTAAGGCATACACGGGAGCAGATGGTCTGCTAGAACTGGAAAACAATGTGGGTTACTATGGCGTTGCACCACTGACATTGGAATTGAAAGGTGAATCTGAGTCAGCCTCAAAGGCAGATAAGCAGTATAACTGGACAGTTTATTACCACAATTTCCACGATTCAGATGTTCGTGTCACAGACCGCAATTTCAACGATAAGCAAGTCATCAATCCCACTTTTGACAAGCCTGGAAAATATACTATCGAATTGAGGGTAATCGATAAAATGGGAACAACAAGTGATCCGACAAGTATCACGATTCATGTTGGGCCGATGTTGCAATTTGTGTCAGGAGAACCGTCATCTGAAGACAGTCCTGGAAAATTGGTGCGGCGTAAAAAACTTGGGGATGCACTGAATCTGGACCTCAAGGTTAATTTAATTCCTGAACTGGTTCCCAATTGTGCAATTGAAAATGAGGAGGGAGAATATAAAGATATAGTCGATCTCTATGTTGTTGTTTACATTCCTGCTAAATTGGTTCCTATTTTAGTTGGTGGAGATGGGACAAACGATGTGTTTATGTGGTTTGATGCAAGGAATAATCCTAAAAAAAGCCCTAAGCAGTTAGGCTTATCAGAGATTAAACTCGAAACACCCTTTACACCCTTTAGAAGCCCGCTGGATTTCCAACAACAGCTTTTTGGGTTGATGAAGAAACCGATTGAGGATAAAGAAGGTAAAGCATCATGGGTAGGTAGCCATTCCCTTTATATTGCAGCCGGACTTTTTAAGGATAAGTTGCAATCTTTTGGGGAAGTCTTCAACCCGGCGGACATACCAGTCTGCATTGATCTGACTGACACACATGTCGTCATTATGAACGAAATCGAACTCCACGTTACGGATTGATTTAATTTTGCCACGGAAAAACACGGAAAAACACGGAAAAATTCATTCCGTGCTGTGTTTTTCCGTGGCAAATTATGGGTACAAGGCATTAAATACTGGCTTGAAAAGAAAATCGTGGGGCCTTCAAGATTTATTGATGTTACCCTTTTTTTTTGCGTATTTTTGATTTATTGATAATAGGAGATAAAAATGCATGATTTTAAATCCATAACAATCCTATTCGGACTCATTTTAATAGCCACGCCGCTATGGGCTAAACCAGTGGCTAATGGGGAAGTTTACCCCACTGAAGGCTTTGTTCCTTTGAGAGTCAATTTGGATGCCAGTCGATCACAAGGCGATATCACAGAATACGAATGGACAACGTCTTCTACTGAAACGAAAGAACCCATCTTTTATGGAAAACGAGCCAGCTTGTTACTTGATCAAGCGGGCGAGTACACTATCAGCTTGAAAGTAACGGATAATAAGGGTGTCAGTGATACACAAGAAGTCGCGACAGTCACGGCAAAGGGTTTAGAGGCTTGTTTTGAGGCTTCTCGAATAGAAGGCCTGGTGGCTAAAGGATACCCCTTGAAAGTGGAATTGGATGCCAGTTGTTCAACAGGCCAGTATATTGTTGATTACCACTGGGAAATCAATGGCAGCATGCCAAGACAAAAGGGGCAACAGATAACACAGTCTTTTGATGAAAGCGGCAACCACATCATTAGTTTGCGAGTTGAGAATAGCCGTGGTGAAATCAGTCCACCGTTCAAACAAACTCTCACCATCAAAACCTTAATTGCAAAAGCTGTCGCTTCTCCAACTCAAGTCGTCATAGGGGAAACGATTGAACTGGATGCCACACAATCTCAACCCAACGAATCGCTAGAGGATTTAGACTACAACTGGGATGCGGAATTATCTCCTGAAAACAGTGAAGACTGTGAGGAAATCAGTCCTCGGTTTGATGATAAGACAGCCCCCAATCCCACTCTGTTATTTTTGGGTTCAATGGATAACAAGGCCTCTTGCCACTATACGATCACACTTCAAATCACTGATCGGGATGGTGTGACAAGCGAAGACAGTGTAACAGTCGAAGTCGGCCCAAAAATAACCCGGCCACAGGCTAAAATTAACTCGGTTTCCCCCCTAAAAGGTTTTGCACCGTTACCCTTGAATTTGGATGGGAGCGATTCTTATGATGAGGATGGCACCATTACGCAATACACTTGGTTAGCCAGTCATGATGAAAAAGGTTTTGGATTTGAAAAATCGACTTCATCCGCCAAAACAACGATAACCCTTGAACAATCAGGCACTTACACCATCAGTTTATTCGTCACGGACAACGATGATGAAAACAGTGAACGGGTTGTTTTTAAGATTGGGGAACAAGTCGCTAAAATTGAGATCGCCAACGAAAGGCCTATAGCCAAGGCTAAAGTGTTACCCAGCATAGATGATAAGGAGGAAAGAATACCGTTAGCCGTGATCTTGGATGGCAGCGAGTCTCACGATAACGATGGCAAACTTGAAAAGTATACTTGGACTATCACCAATGACAGGGGTTATGAAAAAATACTTGAAAGTGAAGAAGCGATAATAAGCCATCTCTTTGAGCAAGCAGATATTTATCACTTCAGTTTAGTCGTGACTGACAATAATGGGGTAGACAGTGAGCCTAATGTGATTGATTTTTATCTGATCACAGGTACCCTCTCTATTAAACCACAAAACCATTCGTTTATTTTACCGGAAAACTTTGTTCCCAAAGCTGAACTCAGTGATCCTTCAAAATCGGAATCCGTTTCTGAAACTGAACCGACTGTTCCATTAGCTTCAGAATCAGAGCTCGTGGCACCTGAAACAGATTCCAGTGCCCCCTCATCTTCAGAAGAACAGCCTGTAGCTGAAACTCGTCGTACTAGAAAACGAGCAGAATATTGGCAGGGCCGAGTGATTGTCAAATTCCATAAAGGGATATCAACCGAAAACAAATCGCGTCTTCGAGCGTTTTTTCAGGCTCATTTGCTCAGGGTTTTGTCCATCATTAATGGTGAAGTGTGGCAAGTTGAAAATGTTGAAGCCGCTATCACAACACAAAGCCATCAAGCTTTTTCTGAGATAGTCTCTATTCGTCCAGATTATGTGATACGCGCTCGCGATATCCGAACCATAAATGACACATTGCGGCGCAAGAGTCGGGATAAAGAGGAATTTGTCAGCATTGAAACCAAAGTGCCTGTATTGTGCGCCATACTTGATTCAGGCGTTGATTATAGGCATCCTGATTTAGAACCCTACATCTGGACGAATCCCAGCGAAATACCAGATAACGGTGTTGACGACGATGGCAATGGCTACGTGGATGATGTGCATGGCTATGATTTTATTAATGATGATGGCGATCCAATGGATGATTGTGGCCATGGTACCCACGTTGCTGGTATTGTTGCGAACCTCGCTAATAAGAATGATGAAAATACTGAGAATGATGAGAATACAGGTGTTATTACCACTGGATATGGTTGGCCAGCTAGAATTATAGCCCTGAAAGTCATGAGACAATTAATAACACGTCATGGTACTGATTGTGTTGGTTCTTCTTCTAACGCGATTCAGGCATTAGAATATGTACAGAAAAATGCTCAAACCATGAGCATCAAATGCACCAATAACAGTTGGGGTGGCGACACTTTTGATGAAGAATTATTTGAGTTCATCCAAAAAGAGAAGGATGAAGGGCGCTTATTTATCGTAGCAGCAGGTAATGAATTTAGACAAGATAATGATGCTTTGCCTTATTATCCAGCCAGTTATGAGTTGGATAATGTTATCTCTGTGTGTTCTGTTGACAAGCATAATAACTTATCTCTCTTTTCCAATTTTGGTCAAAATAGCGTTGATTTGTGTGCCTTGGGTGAAGAAATTGACAGTACCGTTCCTGGTGGGAATTATGCTCTACAACAGGGTACCTCAATGGCGGCACCTTATGTCACGGCCGCTGTCACCCTATTATGGTCAGCTTATCCGAATTTAACCCTGTCTGAAGTGAAAAAGCATATTTTGGCAGGAGCGGAAAGTGTTATTCCCGCCCTAGAGGGCGTTAATGTGACGAAGGGGCGTTTAAATCTGCCTCAGGCTGTCAGCAATCTCAAATCACAACGACAGACTTTTACAATCTATAATACGGGTCATACGAATTTGAAGATTGATAAGGTAATATTGGTAGGTGATAATCCTAGTGAATTTAAAATTCGCCATAACGACTGTCTATCTGAAAAACAGGTACCCAAAACACTGGCACCCAAAACAGATTGTACAGTGGATGTCAGTTTTGAACCCACATCACTGGGCAATAAAAAGGCACGCTTAGAAGTGATTTCAAATAGACCACTGCAACAAACCGCAGTTGCGAGTCTCAGTAGCCGCCTAAATACTATGATCACCACGCTTGCAACTGGTGATATTCGCGAACCAAATGATGAACCCCTACCGCCACCACAGAAGCCGTTGACGGATTTAGCGTCGCCTTCTATTTATGACGTTGAAACGGGTGAATTAAACATCCCAACGGTAGCCAGGTTAAAAGGAAATGAGGAGACGGGTGTGATGTATCAGGTTAAATTGTCTGTGATTGAGGGCCACGATCCGTTGCACTTTAAAGTGCTTGAACTAACAGAATATGACAATCCAGAACGTAAATTGGGGGATAGCCTTTTTGATGAAACGACTGGACTGCTCAATATTCCGTTTCTCGAATTGGGCGAGAACAGCCGAATGTTTTATGAAATTGATATGGGGATGGTGACAACTCCTGAGATTGGATTTGAACTGCAAAAAGCGATTCCGATTCACTAACAGGATTTGATAGATTGGAATGGTGGGCAACAAAAACACGTTACCCACCCTACAAAGGATTTGGTAGGGGAGTGGTGGGCAACAAAAACACGTTACCGGCCCCCTACAAAACCCCATATACTCACGTTGTCGTATTGCTAATATCTAATTAAAGGAGGATATACTGATGAAATTGCTGCCACGCGGCATTAAAATGTACTGCTTGATCATATCTGTAGCAGTATTGATGAGCAATGTGCCTAACACCTTGGCATCTGCTCTTTCAGAATCAACCTGGGCCCGTTTGAGTTTACAAAGGCATTATGTCATCAGGGTAGGCCAGGAAATTCAAAACATCCTTTGTACAGCTTCTTCACAGGCCGAGCTTGATTCGTTTGTTAACACATTATTGAAGGGCAGTGATGATCCTTTTATACAGTATCCGGTTGATTATGTACCACATCACAGCCTGAAGCTAACCTTGCAAACCAATAATGTTCTTGAAAAAGAGCTTCAAGGGCAGACAATTGTCTATACTTACTCTCCCGAAGCAGCACAATGGCGATTTAATCCGATAGAGTCAACACTTACAACCGCTACGAACAAAACGGTACCCGATTTTGGAATGGCCGTTATTACAGAATACTGCCAAAATCCCCAAGGTTGGCAATTTAATGAAGAGTTGTGGTTCGATAAGCAGTGGTGTTGTCCTTGGTTTCAAATGGTTATGCCGCCCTTTAGTGGAAACTTACCCGCCTATTGTTCTTCTGAAAAAACAGCGCCCATTCAGGAAAAACAGGGCTATGTGAAAGATTTAGGACGGTGTTATTCGCAACCTTCTTTTAAAGATGACCAGTTACACATCCCCAGAATAGTCGTCTCAA
This sequence comes from Candidatus Parabeggiatoa sp. nov. 3, assembly GCA_003645185.1. GTDB lineage: Bacteria > Pseudomonadota > Gammaproteobacteria > Beggiatoales > Beggiatoaceae > Parabeggiatoa. The sequence continues at coordinate 31,537 of QNEL01000004.1, read as the reverse complement.
AAGAAGGTATGATAACGATTTACCAAGCCACCTTATGTCAACAAAGTAGTGAGGGCATTTTTAGTTTGTGTGAGCATCAGGCGTTGCCAGAAACAACCCCTCGACCAGATGATGCCACTTACACTGATCAGACAAACTTTGTCACTATACCGACTGTTCAAGTGGGAACGGATAATTACACCTATCAACTTAGGTTAAACAATCATGAAGGTGAGATGTTATTTGAAGTGACCCAAAAAACCTTGCTCCACCCTTCACCTCAGAACTTAACCGGCTGGGCCACACAAACCCGACGAGATTTACAAAAATATTATGCGTCTTTGGTATGGAATGAACTCAAAACGGTTCTCGAAAACTCTGCAAATACGGATTATGATTCTTTAAAAAAAGAAGTTGAATATTTTGCTAAGCAATTGTTGCAAGAGGGTGCTGATCCTTTGATAAAAGAAGTTCAATATGTCTCTGAACCGCATGTGACTCTTCGTATCATCATGCACGATAAAGACTTGCTTGACTCTGAACTGCGAGGTAAGGCAATCAACTATTTTTTAAAGCCTGATACAGAAAAAGGCGATGATGGGACTGAAATCACAACAACAAATTCTTCAGCTAATCCTTTAGCTAATCGGCCTTGGGAAATTTCTATAACTGCCGTACCCTGTCCAGTTAAAGAAATTGATTCAACAAGAACAGACATTGAAGACAGTAAGCTATGCGAGGATTCAGAAGAAAGCGATTCAACAATTTATTCAACTGATTCAACAATCAAAGACACTGCCACCCCTCCAGATTCTCTCCTATTCGATGTGGGTATGTGCCTGATCACTGAGTATTGCAACGAGCCTCAAAACTATACTCATCCAGGACAGGGAATGATATCCGATATAGAGTGGTGTCCCTCATGGCTTTATATGGTTATGCCATTGCAAGAACACTATACTCCTTGTTCTTATTAATGAATGATTATAGGGGGCAAGCACAAGGGATTGCCCCTACGTTCCCTTGCGCCCTTTGCGTTTTTTCTTGAGCCTAAAATTAATCAATGGAACAGTCTTCTCAAGTTTTGATAACTGAACACAGGAGAAAAAAGCATGAGAGATTACAAAGAAGTCAAGCAATATCAGACAGATTGGAGATATTTCACTAGCACAATAGGGGGGGCTATGTTAGGCGCGGCAATGGCTGCTGTTATCGGTGCCTTGATAGGGAGTTTGGTGGGAATCATGATTGCCAACCTCATATCTCGCAAGGAGTAAATGTTGGATAAAGCTTTATTTATTTCAATCGTTCTGTTGGGTATCACGCTTATTATTATTCACCTTTTTAACTGTGCAAGGCATGACAAATTGATTGATCAAGAAAAATTAGTTAATACAATGCTCTTGTCTACAGGTGTGATGTCAGGCTTTTGTTTAATGGCGGGAACAGTTTTTGAGGAGTTTAAAATCTTGCTTGGAGACGATACTGATCTCTATGTTTTTATTAGTGGTTTAGCCGTTTTGATTGCCTCTATAAATCAGTTACAACAGGATATTTTGTCAGAACTGTTTTCCAAGAAAGGCAGTTATGCCTTTTTTGCCATTATCCTTATCATTTTTTCTATCATCATGGCAATCTACTTGGATGTCAAGATATTGCAATAGAAAACTGACCCGCTATAGCATTTTTAGATTTGGTTAAATTACAGGGCAACCACAAGGCTTTGCCTCTACGAGTGTATCAAGAAGCTCATTTAACGCTCATTCATCAAATGAAAGAAACCAAGCTACCAATTGAAAAAACAAGAAGTGATAAACCCCCCGCAGTTTTGATATCCAAACGCGAAAAGGATGACTTGACTCAAGCAAACCTTTCACCTTGGGAAGCCTTGATGGCATTTCGTGAACAAGCAGAACTTGAAGAATTAAATATTGATCCGGAAATGTTTAATGTACGAAAAGTACAGGCCTATCAACCAAAGTGACACAGCGTTTAATCATGAAAATCTTAGATTACAATGAAGTGCTACTCTGTTATATTCTATAAACTCTTGAAGGTAGGAGAAATTTTTAATGACAACACCCAAATTACTTGTCATGTCAGTGCCCGTTTTAATCTCATTCACTTCAGTCTCACACGCTGAAGTGAACTTAGATGGTACTTTAGGCCCTAAAATCGACTTACCCGGCCCCCATTTTCTGATTAAAGCGAATATGGGACAACAACATAGGGCTAATTTATTCCATAGTTTTGAAGCCTTTAGCATCAACCGTGGTGAAAGTGCGACTTTTACAGGGCCTGAGTCGGTGGCGAATATCATTAGTCGTGTGACTGGGGGTAAGGAATCACTTATTGATGGCACACTCGCTTCTAAAATCCCGAATGCCAATCTTTATCTACTCAATCCTCATGGCATCTTGTTTGGTAAAGAGGCCAGTTTGGATCTAAATGGCTCATTTCATGCCAGCACTGCTGACTATCTACAGTTTGAAGATGGCAATCGTTTTTATGCTAAACCTTCTGAAACTTCTTTATTAAGCATTGCACCCTTGTCTAGCTTTGGTTTTTTAAACAAACCGCAGGGGAATATCACGTTGAAAGGTAGCCACCTTCAAGTCGAAGATGAAAAAACGCTTTCTCTCATCGGCGGTGATTTGAATCTCGTAGATGGCAGCGAATTGTTTGCACCGGATGGCAAAATCAATCTGATATCGGCCGCTTCACCCGGAGATGTGGTGCCAGGGGTATCCAATAGTGCTGAAAAATGGGGTAAGATTACGCTCTTTGCAGGTCAAAAACCCAATGAGTATGCGCGTGTTGATACCAGTGGCCTCATGGGGGGGGATATTTTTATTCAAGGTGGGCATTTTCTCTCAGTAGGCGGACAAATCACTTCCAAAGTGATTAACACCGATAGTGAAACTCGAATAAGCACCCCTGAACAACGCGGCAAAATAACCCTTCTCGCTCAAGATGATATTAATATGACATTCAGTAATATTGCTGTTGATGCTGAGGAAGGAACACATCATGATGCGGGGGATATCTTGATAGAAACGCGCACAATGGCACTTAACCCAAGTTGTCCAACTTGTGGTATTAGCAGTGATACGTCTGGCAAGGGTAATAGTGGCGATATAACCATTACTGCTTCAGAAGATTTGACAATTACTGGCACTGGTATTTCCGCCGTTTCTGGCGAAGGCGAAACGGGTAACGCGGGAAATATTCATTTAAGGGTAGGACAATTGACGCTATACGCGGGATTTATCAATAGTGGTACGTTGGGAAGTGGTAATGGAGGTATTCTAGATATTCAAAGTAGTCATGGTGTATCATTGGACAGAAGCCTGATTTCCAATAGTATTGGTGACGCAAAAACAGGGGGGACTGGAAAAGGAGGTCATATTGACATTAAGGCGCTTAGTTTAGAAATAATAAATGGGAGTGAGCTACAAACGGGTGCTTTCAAATCGACTGGAAAGGTAGATGCTGGTGATATTCAAATTGAGGTTGAGCACCTGAAATTAGAAAATAGTGGCACTATCATTTCCTCAAACGCAGGCGAAGGAAAAAGCGGGAATCTCGTCATTTCCAGCATTGATGCTGAAGTGAAACAGAGTTTAATCACCTCATTGAGTAACAATAAAGGCAGTGCAGGTTCAATTAGTTTGAAAGCTGATAATCTATCAATGGATAGTGGTGTAATCGCGAGTTTAGGAACGAAAGTGGGTGGTGGCAATACGACGATAGCAGTGCAGAATCGTCTTTATTTAATTAACAGTAGTCAAATTACCGCCGAATCAATTGGCACAGAAAAACTAGATAGCGGTGGCAATATCACGATTAGCAATCCTCAATTTGCTATTTTTGGTAAAGACACTCAACTGTTGACGAAAGGATTTGTAGGGACAGGGGGTAATATTCAAATCAATGCTGACTATTTGATTGAGTCACCGACAAGCGTGAGAGATGCCCGCTCAACATTCAATGAGGATGGTGAAATATGGGTTAATGCTTCAGATGAGGATATTAGCAAAAATTTAACAGTATTGCCTGAAAAATTTCCAGGCCTACCATTATTGGTGGATCGCTGCGCTAACTTGAATCAAGAAGAATTAAGCAGCTTTCGCATTATTACCCGAGATGGGGTGATGCATGCACCGGGGGATTTGCAGACTTCTTTCTATCTGCCAGAGGATGATGAAAATATTTTAGTGCAAGGTACTGATTACAAAAGCCTTTATTAGGTTTCACTTGTGAACTTTTTGAGACAGAATACCACTTTAGTTTGCGCTTTGGAGTGCAAACTTTAGTTTGCTCTTTGGAGTGCAAACTTTAGTTTGCTGTTTTTGGAGTGCAAACTTTAGTTTGCTGTTTTACAATCTTGGCCTTCGCAAAATAAATTTTGCACTCCAATAACCGCAAAATAAATTTTGCACTCCAATAACCGCAAAATAAATTTTGCACTCCAATAACCGCAAAATAACATGCATTCCAATAACCGCAAAATAAATTTTGCACTCCAATAGCCGCAAAATAAATTTTGCACTCCAATAACCGCAAAATAACATGCATTCCAATAGCCACAAAATAACAGGCACTCCAATGGCCTATTTCTCTTCTTATGTCACCCTTTTCTGGGTTGCTAACTTTCCCCTATTTTATTGTTTCTAAATGGAAAAACGATGACGCTTAATGTTGATATTATAGATATGCGGATCAAAAAAATCGCGGAACAATACAAAGCCGATATTCAACAGCAATTAAATACGACTAAACAAAATGAGCATTTTTTGATGGCCGCTGCTTTTGTTTTGTATTCATACCCTCGTTTTTTGCCTTATGCGACTTATTTTTTGGCGATGTTAACTGGTGAACAGTTATTGAAACTGCTTTCTATGACTTTAGAAGGCCTGAATCACCGTCAGTTTACCCCCGTTAAACTGGCATTTGAAAAATCTCATAAGCAGTTATATGCTTTAGCTGTGAATCAACTCGAAGCGGCGCTTTATAAAATGTATAATGATTACGAGACGATGTCATTACAACGCCTTGCGGCGACTTTTCGTCGGGGAGATTTGTTAGAAGTGATTTAAGTCATTGAAAAGAAAGAGGTTATGTCAAATGCAAAACACAGCACATATGCCGCGAAATTATGTGAATACGAAGAGTATGCAATATGAATATCGCGTTAAGTTTGAAAATTTGGATTGATAGAACGCTGATTAAACTGATGATCATGATTGGCGCTGATTAAAAAATCAGCGTGAATCAGTTTTTCACGCAAAATTTTTTGCGCGCAAAAACTTTTGCGTGAAAATCAGTCTAATCAGCGTTCTATCAGATCACCACATTGCATCACAACTTATAAATAGATGTCAAAATACATCCAACAACAATTTGATCCTGATTTTTGTCATAATGAGCGAGAAGTTGAAAGTAAACTGATTGTCAGTTATCTTTTGCCCGCTTTGGGTTATTCTATTAATGCTTGGCGACAAGAAATTCAATTTAACCGTTTTCGTTTGGATTTCTTGGCCGAAACCAGTCAAACGCTTGACCCTACAAAAGGCGTTGTTTTTGAAGCTAAGCATCCTAATAAGCATTTGAATGATCATGTTGATCAGCTAAAACGCTATATGATCGATTTGCAGATCACTTATGGCTTGCTTACCAATGCTAAAGAAATTAGAATTTATAAAAATCTGGGCAAGACGATTCAATTGGTTTTTCATTGTTTGGGTTATCGGGTTGCTCAGCGCATTGATGAACTCAGAGCTTTGATCGGTAAAGAAACGCTTGCTAATCGCTTAAATCAACAAGCACTTCAGTTGACTAAGAAGACTCTTAATATGAAAATGATTGCGGTTTATCACAATAAAGGTGGGGTGGGCAAAACAACAACGGTGGTGAATTTGGCCGCTACTTTTAGTAAGGCTGGCCGTAAAGTGTTGGTGATTGATTTGGATAGTCAGGCTAACACGACTTTTGCTACCGGTTTGGTGGATTTTGGGGATGAAGAGAAAGATAATTTGAAAGATAATTATGTTTATCATGTTTTATGTGATGAGGCTTCCATTTCTGAGGTTTTAAAATCCTCTCATTTTTGTAGCCATGAAGTCGATGTGGTGCCTTCTCATATTGATTTAATGGCGCAAGAAAATGAATTGAATCAGCTTGATTTTACTAAGAAAATCTTGCTCGAAAAGTTGGTCGAAATTGAAGAACAATATGATATCGTGTTGCTTGATACCCCGCCTTCTTTGAATTTATATGCGAGAATTGCGCTCATTACGGCCGATTATTTGATTATTCCTTCTGATTTGAAACCGTTTGCGAATGAGGGCTTGGAAAATGTGAAGGTGTTTGTCAAGCAAATTGATCGTTTTAGAAAACAAGATCATCGCCCGCCTATTGATATTCTGGGTGTATTACCGACTAAAATTGGCACGAATGCGAGATTTATACAGGGTACTTTACAGAAACGCTTGGCTTTGATCACTGAACGTTATCAGATCAATGTGATGGATTCCATTATTTATGAAAGGGATGATTTGGCAAAGTGTACGGAACAAACGATCTTGGATGATGAAACAGAAATTGCTGCGCCAAAAGCGATATTTGATTTTAAATCCAGTTCCAAATCGGTGAGTGAATTTGAGGCGCTCGTTCAAGAAATTTCGCGGAAAATAGGTTTAAAGTGATGAAAGTATTACCTTCTATTGTTCGTGTTCCAAAAATAAGTTGTTCTCAGCCTCAAACAGATTTTTCTGAAGCTGAGTTAGATGAAGCGGCCCGGCTCATTTTAGAAATGCAAGGGGTGGTGATGCCGGTGATTTTACGTCGAACGGCACCTGACTCAGAATCTTATACGGTGATTGATGGCGCGTTTGAATATTACGCTGCCCTGAGAGCGATGGAAATCGACTCGCGTAAGGGCAACAAAATCAATGCCTATATTGTTGAATCTGAAGAAGAAGAGGCTGGGTATAAAAAACAAATTGCGATGTTTAGGCAACGAGAGGTGCAACAAGTCGTTGTATCTCCTTTGCCAGAAAAAGCGGCATCCGTTGCCATGCAAAGTGAGGGGGGAGATGAGAGAGTGGATGAGGGGGTGAATGAGCGGGTGGATGGCGTGGATAAGGGGGGGGGTGAAGGTCAACGTTTGATGGTTTTAGAACAGTTCATAAAGACTTTGCTTCTCAATAATGATATTTTAGAAAAGATGATGAGTAACTTTGCTGTCGAGAAGGATAATCTACTACATGAGACAGTCATAGGGATAACTGTTTTGTTTAACGAACAAATGAAAGTGTTCAGTGAGCAAATTAAACAAACCGTTAATGAGCAATTCAAGGGATTGATTGAGCAAGTGGCGACTTTACAAAATGCTTCACGCCTAACACCAGGCGCATCGCCAACCTCCTCACCTGTTGAGCCGCCATCAGTTTCAACGAGAGAAGCCCCAGTTGTCCAAGAAACCGATCTGCTTCCCCAAAAACCGCCAACACAAGAAACGCTGATAATCGCTTTAAGTGAAAAAGAACAACCCTTCTTAGAAGAGCTAAATACGCTTTCTATTGATCAATTGGGTATGAAATTTGGGCGATTAAGCAAAGTGAAGCGAAAACCAGATTTGATCAGCTTTCTAGTGGCGGAAAGGGAAAAGCAACCCTTTACATCGACTGACGATATGAAAAAACGTGCCAAAGGAAAAGGTTTACTCGGAGACAAGACGATTAAGAATATTGTGGAACAATGGGTTTGATTTTTTGATAGTGGGATGATAGAACGCTGATTAGACTGATTTTCACTTAAGAAGTTTTTGCGCGCAAAAACTTCTTAAGTGAAAAACTGATTAACGCTGATTTTTTTAATCCGTGTTAATCAGGTGTTCATCCTTTTAATCAACGTTCTAATGTGCTGTTTTTTAAAATCAGTGTTAATCATGATCATCAGTTTAATCAGCGTTCTATCTTCTCTAACTGGCTTCAGCCACATTACAGCACTATTTTTAGCGAACAGTTTGAAATAACAGATGTTGAAAGAAATCCGTTTCCAAAATTGGAAAAGTTTTAAACAAGCTACTCTTTATATTGATCAGCTTACCGTCTTAATTGGCACCAATGCCAGTGGTAAATCGAATGCGGTAGAGGGATTGGCGTTTTTACGGCGCGTGACAAGCGGTAAAGATATTCAAACGGCGTTAGTCGGAGATTCAAGTTTGTCTGCCTTGCGGGGTGGTTTGGAATGGAGTGCCCTCAAACCGGAAAATCAATTTACGCTTGCTGTGCTTGTCGAGGGTTTACAAAAAAACAGTGATTATCTTTATAGTCTTACGATAAGAACCCATCATATTGCAAAAATTGAAGAGGAATCATTGACTTGTATTCAATATGATGAACTGGAGCCTGAACATCACATTTTATTTAAAAATCGGCCGCAAAGTCGTGATGAAAAATATGATATCACATACTTATTCAAAGTCGTTTATGGTTTGGCTTCTGAGCGTGATCAAGCACAAGCAGAGCCTATTTCAAGCGTTTCAAGTGTTAAAGCCATGATGGATGGCGCGCACGCGGTTGTTTTAACTTTGGAAAATATCCTGATTTTAGAACCGATACCGGATAAAATGCGTACTTATACGCCTCTTTCAACTCAATTAAATCACGATGCTCAAAATCTGGCTGGGGTTTTAGCCGCTTTACCCAATCAGCAAAAACTTGAAATTGAAAAGATTTTATCCACTTACTCGAAACAGTTACCCGAACGAGAATTACGCAGAGTTTGGGCTGAGACGGTGGGCAGATTAAATAGTGATGCGATGTTGTATTGTGAGGAGGAATGGGTTGAGGGGGAAATCACGCTGATAGATGCTCGCACCATGTCAGAGGGTACATTACGTTTTTTAGCCATCGTCACTGCTTTGTTGACGCGCCCTGAAGGGAGTCAGTTAGTGATTGAAGATGTGGATACGGGTTTGCACCCTTCGCGAATTGGTTTATTGCTCCAAATCCTTAAAAAACAAGGTGAACAGAGAAAGATTGATATTCTGATCACGACTCATAATCCCGCTTTGTTGGATAATTTAGGCCCAGAAATGGTGCCTTATGTTGAAGTGGCTCACCGCGATAGTGAAACGGGTGCGAGTGAATTGACTTTGCTGGAAGATATCAGTCATTTAGCTAAATTGTTGGCTTCTGGCACACTGGGTAAAATTACGATGCAGGGGAAGCTTGAAAAAAGTTTGAAAACCGTTTTATAGCATTTTTCGTTTGGCTTAAATACAAAAAAGGGCAAGTATTTGTAGGGTGGGATCGCTTAGCGACATTGAACCTAATATTATACCCAGATTTCACCGCTAAGCGATCCCACCATCCTTGTTTCCCCTCTAAAAATAGGCAACACCTTTAAACAAAAAAGGGCAAGTATTTGTAGGGTGGGATCGCTTAGCGGCATTGAACCTAATATTATACCCAGATTTCACCGCTAAGCGATCCCACCATCCTCGTTTCTAACAAATAGGCAACACCTTTAAACCAGCCCGCCTTAGAAAATCAATAGCCCTTACTTGCGCCTTTGACGGATGTATTTCACGCAAAAGAAAATGCTATAACACGTTGCGAGCAAAAAAATGCCTAAAAAAGTTCAGGTTATGGATATCAGTATTCTTTTAGTCTGGCTTGGTGTACCTGGTAAAGATACTTGTTTTATTCAAGGTAAGACTTGGGTTCAATCTTATGTAGAAAGCTTGATCAAACATGAAGCTGAAAAAGGTACAACCTTGGTTTTACCATTAGCCACTTTGATTGAAGCAGGTAATCATATTGCCCAAATCAAAGCGCCGCATACACAGAAACGTTATCCACTGGCACAAGCGTTGGCAGACATTCTAAAAAAAGCGGTAGATGAAGAACCCCCTTGGCTGGGTTTAGAACGGCCTGTACTTTGTGAAGATGATGAATTAAAAAAATTGGCTGAAGAGTGGCCTCGTTTAGCGGCCCAAGCGAATACCAAAAAAGATAAAGGTGGCCTGTCAATGGGTGAGATGACGATCAAACGAGTTGCTGAGCGTTATGCCAAAATGGGATATGAAGTCGAGATTTTGACAGGAGATGAAGCTTTAAAAGCTTACGAACCTGTTCCTCCAAAACCACCGCGTCGAAGAAACAGGTAGGCCGGGTAAAATTACGAAGCAGGGTAAGGTATAGTACAACGAAACTTCGTTCAGCGAAGCGAATTAAGAAATAAACGAATACAAACGAATACGAGTTGTTTGATTCAATCTTTCAACACAGAGAGCACAGAGTATCACAGAGTATAAAAAAAGAAACGAATACAAACGAATACGAGTTGTTTGATTCAATCTTTCAACACAGAGAGCACAGAGTATCACAGAGTTCCACAGAGTATCAAATTTATTGAAAACGGATAGGTGTTCATCACCTAACATATTGATTTATAAACATTAATATGAATCATTTTAGAAATCGCCTTTTGAAAACCGGACGTTTGTTGTTCCGCTTTTTGATCATTTTGATCACAATCGCTACGGTTTTGATGATTGGGTTAGCGATCATTGGGCAACTTGTGCGTGATCGCACGGTTGAATTGGCTTTGTTGATGTATATTCCGCTTTTACCTTTGGGTTTATGGGCGGTTTTTTGGGATGGCTTACAAGTTGGCCGTAGTTTGCCCCGTTTTCGTTTTAGCTTGACTCTCATTGGGTTAGTGGTGACGATTTGGGGGGCTGTCTCCATGATGGGATGGGGAGGGGCTGATATCCATTCAGAATCGGGTACTGATGTCACGGTGTTGCATTGGAATGTGTATTGGGGGGGGAAAGGAAAAGACGGTTGGCAATCTATCAGTGCTGATATTGAACGGATGCTGCCTGATATCGCGGTTCTCAGTGAACCGCCCATAAAATCTCGGCTAGAGCCTTTCCTGAAGAAAATGGGTTGGTCAACTATTCAGTACCAAGCAAGACGAAAAAACACTTTGGCCGTTTGTTCTTCATGGCCGCTACAATTGGAGGGTTATGTTCGCATTAATAATGCGGATGCGATGACGGTTATCGTGACGGTGCGAGGGCAAGCTTTGCGTTTGTTGGCGGTAGATGGTGGGCGTAATATGTCAAAGCGGCTGGTTATACGGTCGAAAGGCGTTTTGCCGCGATGGCGAACGCCTATGTTAACTAAGATAGCGCAAACGCTTGTGGCCTACGAAGAACAAGGGCAACCGATTGATTTGATTGCTGGAGATTTCAATGCAATCAGTTTGAGTTTAGGTTTTGATGCGTTTGCTCAAGCTGGGGGAGGTTTCCATTTAGCGTCCAAGTTTTCTCTTGATTGGCGAGGCACTTGGAAAGCTTATTTGCCACTGTATGATCTCGATCATGTTTGGGTGCATAAGCGTTTTCAAGGCCTTCGAGCGGAATTGTTTACTAATTTAAAGAGTGATCATCGGGGGCAGTTGGTGCGATTTGTTCTGCCTTAAAATTATTTTTAATCTCACGCAAAGACGCAAAGGCGCAAAGAAAGGTGCCAAGTCATTATGCTTTGCGTCTTTGCGGCTTTGCGTGAGCAAATAATTCTATAAATATCTATAGATACATTTTTCGCTCTGCTGAGACTTTTTATTTTTCTTTATTTTTTTTTGGCGGAACGCTGTGAATGGGTTTTAATGGCACACCCAAATGTTCTGCAACGGCCAATATTTTGGCTATAAACGTTGAAAGCATATCAGTCGTCATCTCTCCACCGGTTTGCAGTACTTTCAGTTCCTGAATATCCGGCAATTTATCGGCAATGTCGGCTGAGTTGTCAATCAGTCGTCTCAGCAAATCGGATTCATTGATTAAATTGCGAATTTCTTGTTGATGACGCAATAACACCATTTCATTTTCTCGCTGAGCATGTTTGAGCCGATTGTTGGCTTCTTTTAATTCCAACTGTGCGAGACGCGCTTGTCGTTCACGAACGATGCGGGCCTCCAAGACTTTCGCTTCAAGCAAATCGTCTTGATCTTGAATCAATAATTGAAGGGCTGCGGCCTGTTGCTTGATCTCTTTTTCTTGTTCAAGCCGCTGTTGTTCTGCCAACATGTTGGCCTCATTCAAGCGATTTTCTTCGTCTAGGGCATGTAAGGCCTGTTCTGTTTCCAAGGTTTTTTGCTGTTTGTCAGCTTCATTGTCCAGTCTCGCTTGTTCTAAGGCCTTAGCCTGTTCCTGTTGCAATGCGCCTAATTGAGTGTCATGAGCTAAACGGGCCTCTTGTGTTTTGAGTCGTTGTTCTGAAGTTTGCTTAGCCAGCGCCGTTTCTTCTTCCAATTTCAGAAGCTTCTGAGCCATTTCTTGCTCTTGGGCTTGAAGTCTCAACTTTGAAGCGTGCCTAGTGAGTGTGGTTTGCTCTTCAAGTTGAATTTTCTCCTGAAAACTCTCTTGGGTTTTGGTAAAGCGAATGGATTCTTGAGTGACTTTGAACTCAATCGCTTCTGTTTGTTTCTTTTGCTTAACCTCCTCAATAGCGGATTCTGTTTCAGCTTCCCTGATTTCTTTTAACCGGTGACTTTCCAATTCCTTCTGATGGACTTCGTTTTGCGTTGTCAACAGACTGATGCGAGCGGTGCGTTCCTGTTGATGACGAAAAGGGGCTTGTAAATCCTGCCAAAGCTTTGATGAACTGATAAAAGCTTCTCTAATCTGGACGGTGACGATTTTAATGCCTAAACCTTCGTGTAGGGTCAGGCCATCCTCATGACTACGCCCTTCAGTCACCGTTTTAAGGCGTGTCGTCAATTCTTCAATTATGGGTGCTTTATCGGTTAACACCTCTTCCACACTCATGGTGGCAATTTTATCTTTGATGGCGGCATCAGCTTGTTCACCGAGTTGAGCATTGACAATGCCGAGCGGATCACGGCTGTCTGAAAAATCCAGTTTTTTATAAGCGATTGAAAAATCAGAAATTTGCCATTGCAAATAAGCCAAGATATTAATGCCCTGCTTTTCTTTGGTAATACTTCTTGCCACGATGCCAATGGTTTGCATGGCGGCTGGGACAACCAAATAAGCATCTTTATAGGGATTGTAACGAAAAGATTTTCCTAAACCCAAGGTGACGGGTTCGTCACGTCCAATGCGCGTATGCACGACATAAACATTAGGGGGAACGATAATCCGTTTCCAGCGCCAAAAGCCGGTTTCATGTACTTTAATGGGTTCTTTTTGTAATTGTAGTTCTTCGGATGTCACGAGATTCGTTTGAGGTAGTTGGCTTGAAAAACCCAGTTTTGGGGAGGGCTCGGCTTGAGCAGTCGATGGCTTTTTCTTTTTTTTGGCCGACGCTTTTTCGTCAGGTTGATTGTTATCAGCGGATAAAAAAGCTGGGATATCTAAATAGTCGCCATTACCGGTATCTTGTTGACTGCGATGTGCTTCGGCTTGCTTATTAAAAGCTTGGGCTGCTGAGATACGTTGGAGCATTGTTTATTTCCTAGTTTTGCTTGGGGTCAATCACATTCTTGACTTTTGGAGTTGAGGCCTTTTTGATATGGCCTGATAATAATTAAATTTGAGTGCCTGATGAAACCTTTTGGAAAGAATTATACTTAGTAGGGGAATGGTGGGCAACAAAAACCCGTTACCCACCCTACAAGAATGGGATAATTTATTTTTTGGATATTCCTAACACAAAAACTAATTATCCCAAATGCCGTCATTTCACGCCGGTTAGGTGGGTAGGGAATGGTGGGCAACAAAAACCCGTTACCCACCCTACAAGAATGGGATAATTTATTTTTTGGATATTCCTAACACAAAAACTAATTATCCCAAATGCCGTCATTTCACGCAGGTTAGGGTGGGTAGGGGAATGGTGGGCAACAAAAACCCGTTACCCACCCTACAAGAATGGGATAATTTATTTTTTGGATATTCCTAACACAGTTTAAGTCTAACAATGAGCGATAACTCTTGAGATCAGTTTTTTAACTTTTTCGTTCGCATAAGTGGCTTTGATGACTGTCTCCTTATGAAAAGATGGCCAAACCCGAAACATTTCATCAGCAAATCCCTGTCCAATGTTATCTACTCCTGTGAAATCGACTTCAACGATAGCAAATCTTTCCATGCCGTTCATGACACGTTTTGCTTGTGATCTTGATATGAGTCGTCCTTCTGTTTGAGCCAGTTGTAACCTAAATACCGTTTTATCAAAAACCGGTATTTCATCTTCATTAACATGACAGTAGGCATTGAATACGGTTTCAAGACTACGATTCATTGTCTTTCTGAGTTGAACGGTTACTTTTGTACCAGAAATCTCTTGATCGACATTGAAGGTGACTTGTGAGTCTGTCAGTTCAAGGCAATGCGTGTTGGCACAAATCGTTAATCGATCAACCGCTTGTAAAGTAAAAAACAATCCTTCTCCAGAGTGGCGTTCTGGTTGAGTGGTCAATTTTCCTTTGCAGAGTTCGATGGCAGCATCAAGTGCTTGATCAAGATGAAGATGTGCCATAATATGTTTAAAAATACCGACTCCATCATCGCCTATTGTAACGCTTATATTATTTTCGTCTTGAGAAATGGAAATACTGACCTTGTTTCCTCCTGAATGATCCTGTGCATTGTTGAGAATCTCTGTGATAGCATACTCAATAATCTCTTCAGCAGTTTCGTTTAAGTTGCTCAGTTTGGGAGCAATCAATTGCTTCCAGACACGAAATTCGTCGTAGGGAATGGTAAGATTCATGAGTTACAATTCTATGCTTGTTGTGATGAGTTTCAGATCAAGTTTTTGTCGTGGTTCAGAAAAATCATTTCACACCAAGGGGATTGTCGTTCGCTCTTGAGTGCTTTCCCAAGGGTTATTATCAATCTCAATCGGGCCTACGCAAAATAACATGCATTCCAATTGGGGCGAAGCAAAATAACATGCATTCCAATTGCCTACGCAAAATAAATTTTTCACTAAAAGCGGGCCTACGCAAAATATAGCGTTTCCCGATTGAATCAAGTACAGTTATATCAAGAAAATCGAACCGCAAAATAACATGCATTCCAAGAGGCTGCAAAATAACAGGCATTCCAAGAGGCCGCAAAATAACAGGCATTCCAAGAGGGCCGCAAAATAAATTTGGAACGAAAATGGCCGCAAAATTAAATTTGGAACGAAAATTGTTGCAAAATAAATTTGGAACGAAAATCGAAGATTCAACTTGAGTTTGCAAATTTGAACACGGGTTATAACTTTTTTGAAAATTTAACGGTTCCTTTTTCTATCATTAAATCTATTCCAGATTGAAAAAAAGACATACCTAATAATATTTCATCGCCTTCCATATTCGTTAGAATGACGCCTTCAATATGACGCTGCATAATTGCACCCACTCTAACCTCACGTATTACTGTTTCGTATGATAACACATTACCATTTGCGGTTTTTGATAAGAGGTTTTTACCTCGACGTAAACCTAAGTTATTCGCTAATTGATGAGGTACGGCAATAGACGTTGCGCCGGTATCAAGCAAAAACGTGACTCTTTTATCGTTGATATAACCTATAAAAGTACAGTGGCCTTGTTTATCTTGTTCCATAAGCACTTCAATACTGCCATCATTATGCACGATAGATTTCGGCTGTTGTGCCTTAAAATCGAATGGTTGCTCTGGTTTGGCATTAAAAAAATCATAAGAGATAGCGGTAATAAAAAGACTTAAGATAATGAATATTATCAGTTTTTTCTGTCTTTTTTGCTTAATTTGTTCCTTCATCAGTGTACCTGATTCCATACGCAAAATCATTTCTTTAACAATTTCCTCTGGACTTTGATTTTCAGACATCATTTTTTTTCCTGTTATCATAATTGGGCGAACACGCAGGTTCGCCCCTACAAAAACGTTATTGATATATTTTTTGTAGGGACTTTACGGCGTGTCTGCCCGATACGATATGGCATTGACGTACTGGGGTAAGGAGGCGGAGGTTTTGAAAATAATCTTTTTTTAATACCAGCACCCCTTTGTAGGGATTATTTATATTATATCAAACCGAGCAGGTTTACCTTTTTGAAGTACGTTCCGTTGGATTTTTTGATCTTTGTCAATTTAATTGAGTTTTTGCCACGGAAAAACACGGAAAAACACGGAAATATTCCGTGCTTTCTGTGTCATTCCGTGGCTAATATCCCAATTCTGTAATGAACAATTACCCAATTCCCATTGTTTGAACACCTCCATTGGTTTGGAGAGACTACCGAAAATCGCAATAGCAAAGAAGCAGATTGATAATAATGACCTTTTTTTAGAAATGCGCCCTGTTTGCCCTTTTCACGCCAATATTTTTGCGCGCAAAAACATTTTTTTGTATGTCAATTTGATCTTTATCAATTTAGTTGAGTAAATTAGTATGGTATATTACGCCACGGTTGTCGTTGTTGACGCTCTGAAAACTTTTTAACTCATTGATCGCCTTACAATATTAGTCATTTATTATATTAATAATTTATAATATTTTGTAGGGTTATTAGGGTTTTCTGAGGCCTTTAGCAGACTCCATTGTCGTTATAGCCGTGCTGTTACGGACTTTTGTTTAATTTTTGGATAAACGGAGTAAATATGAGTGAAATTTTCACCAAAGCCATGGCGCGAAACATTTATTATGGCGGTTCAGCATTTTTTATCTTGCTGTTTCTTGCCTTAACCTTTGACACAACCATGGCTTTGCCAGAGCGTGATCACAGGGAAAATATCACGCCACAAGTGGCGCATGGCAAAATCGTTTGGGAAACAAACGATTGTATCGGTTGTCATACCCTGCTAGGGGAAGGGGCTTATTATGCGCCTGAATTGGGCAATGTTTATAAGCGCAGAGGCGGCGCTTTCATCAAAGCGTGGATTAAGGGTATGCCTACTAATGTTCCTAGCCGCAGACAGATGCCACAATTTAACCTGAGCGAAGAAGATTTAGAGGCTCTAGTGGCATTTTTGAAGTGGACTTCTGAAATCAATACCGCTGGTAATTGGCCACCCAATATTGAAGGTTAATCCCGACAAAAAGGAGAAATTAATAGATGCAGTATTCGTCACAATCTGTTGCAAAGCCCTATTTTATCGCAGCGATAGGGCTGTTTGTTGGCCAAATTTTATTTGGCCTTATCATGGGCTTACAATACGTCGTGGGGGATTTCCTCTTTCCTCTGATCCCATTCAATGTTGCTCGGATGGTACATACCAACTTGCTCATTATTTGGTTGCTCTTCGGTTTTATGGGTTCAGCCTATTACCTCGTTCCTGAGGAATCGGAAAAGGAATTGCACAGTCCCCGATTAGCCCTAGCATTGTTCTGGATTTTCCTGATAGCCGGAGCTTTGACGATTGTTGGATATCTTTTAGTACCTTATGCCCGATTGGCTGAAATGACGGGTAATAGTATATTGCCTACGATGGGACGGGAGTTTTTAGAACAACCTACCATTACGAAGGTGGGTATTGTCATTGTGATTTTGGGATTTTTGTACAATATTGGTATGACGATACTCCAAGGCCGTAAAACGGTTGTCAGCATGGTATTACTAACAGGGCTTGTCGGTTTAGCGGTGTTATTCCTGTTTGCTTTTTACAATCCTGAAAATTTAGTGCTGGATAAATATTACTGGTGGTGGGTTATTCACCTTTGGGTAGAAGGGGTGTGGGAACTCATTTTAGCGGCTATTCTGGCCTTTATTCTCATTAAAGTGACAGGCGTTGATCGTGAAATCATTGAAAAATGGTTATATGTGATTATCGCCATGGCACTGATTACTGGGATTCTTGGTACTGGGCATCACTATTTTTGGATTGGTGCGCCAGAATATTGGCAATGGTGGGGTTCTATCTTCTCTGCCATGGAGCCAATTCCCTTTTTTCTCATGGTGATATATGCATTCACAATGGTTAATCAACGTCGCCGTGAGCATCCGAACAAAGCGGCCACTTTGTGGGCATTGGGAACAGCGGTGATGGCTTTCCTTGGTGCCGGCGTTTGGGGATTTTTACATACGCTATCACCAATAAATTATTATACGCACGGTACTCAGATCACAGCGGCCCATGCGCACCTTGCCTTTTATGGTGCTTACGTGATGATTGTGTTGGCTATGATTTCTTATGCGATGCCCCTGTTGCGTGGACGAGCGGCGGCTAATAGTAATACAGCACAAGTTTGGGAAATGTGGTCATTTTGGTTAATGACGGTTTCAATGACTTTTATTACCTTATTTCTCACCGTTGCCGGTGTTTTACAAGTGTATTTGCAACGTGCTACTGAAACGCCATTGCCATTCATGGTTGTGCAAGACAAGCTCGCTTTCTTTTACTGGTTACGCGAGATAGCGGGTGTGATATTCCTGATCGGGCTAGTGGTTTACGTCATCAGTTTTTTTATTGATGGTAAGGATGAAGAAGTAGCTGCTTAATCCATAAGCGTTAATCCCAAAACCCTTTTTCAAAATTCAAAAGGGCGAACACGCAGGTTCGCCCCTACAGAGGCAATGTAGGGGCGAACCTGTGTGTTCGCCCTATTTGCTTGAACTCCAATTCAAACATTAACCATTAACCATTAACCGTGATGATAAAATCAGCCTCTCCACCGCGTGATCATTTACCTGGCGATTTCGCCATTTGGATTTTCATTTTTGCCGAACTTTTAGTCTTCGGCATTTTTTTTGTCGCTTATGCCTTTGCTCGCAGTTACAATGTCGAATTATTTAACACCAGTCAATCCACCCTCACGCGAGAATTTGGTGCTATCAATACCTTCGTACTCATTACCAGCAGTTATTTTGTGGTGCAAGCTGTCACTGCTATCAAGCATGATAAAGTACAAACTTGTGTCAACTGGCTAGGTGCCGCACTTGCGATGGGCGCGATCTTTTTAATCATTAAAATCATTGAATTTTATGGAAAATTTTCAGTCGGTATTAGCCTCAGTACGAATACTTTTTACATGTTTTATCTCTCACTCACGTTTTTTCATTTTATGCATGTGATTTTAGGTATGGTGATTTTAGCCGCAATATTGCTTAAAGCGCGGCGTGGTGGCTATACTGCTCAAGATCATATTGGGGTTGAAACGGGTGCTTCTTATTGGCACATGGTTGATTTGGTTTGGATTATTCTATTTCCTTTAATTTATATTATCCGCTAAATAACAAGTCTGAAAAATAACAAGTCTGAAAATAACATGTCTGAAAATATTAAATCTCATCCGGTGCGCCCTTGTACTTATGTCTGGTTAATACTCATTTTGCTCACCCTATTTGCTTTTGTGATAGGTAAACGTGAAATCGGCAACATAACCATCGTTAGTCTTCTTCTGTTTAGCACCCTCATAAAAGGGCAAATGGTGATAGATTTTTTCATGGGTTTGCATCAAGTGCGCTGGTTTTGGAAAATAATCATGTATAGCTGGTTGTTACTTGTGATGGGACTTATTGGTTTGGCTTATTGGTTAGGACTGCAATCATAATGGACAATCATAAGAATATTTTAGACAATTCAACTGGCACTATCCAAATGCCTTATTATAAGCCCATCGGTAATGAAGTCGCGCTATTTGAACAGGCCTACCGTCACCAACTTCCTGTTTTAATTAAAGGGCCTACGGGATGTGGCAAAACGCGCTTTGTCAGCTATATGGCAGCACGATTAGATCGTCCTCTTTATACTGTAGCTTGCCATGACGATTTGACGGCGGCGGATTTAGTGGGCAGACATCTCATTAGTAACGAATCCACCTATTGGAGTGATGGGCCATTGACTCGTGCAGTGCGTGAAGGGGCAATTTGTTATTTAGATGAAGTGGTTGAGGCGCGTAAAGACACGACGGTTGTTTTACACCCTTTGACTGATGATCGTCGCATTTTACCGATTGAACGGACGAATGAGCGTTTACAAGCACCGCCTGAATTTATGCTCGTTGTTTCTTATAATCCGGGCTACCAAAATTTGCTTAAAGGTATGAAACCGAGTACGCGACAACGTTTTGTCGCCTTACGTTTTAATTACCCGAGTCCAAGTATTGAGCAAGAAATCCTGATAGGTGAAACGGGTATAGATAAAAATTTAGCTCAGCGCCTGGTTAATTTAACGAATGCCTTGCGTGTACTCAAAGATCATGATATAGAAGAGGGTGCCTCCACCCGTCTTTTGGTTTATGCCGCGACACTGATCAAGCATGGTTTCGATCCAGTCGATGCTTGTCGTTCCGCCCTCGTTGAACCCTTAACGGATGATATAGAAACTGTGGAAGCCTTGATGGAAGTGATATTTGCGACTTTTGGAAAATAAGACAGTGGGATGGTTTCGTTGCTTCACACAAAGGCAATCACAATGAATTGTCCCTACAAAGATAATGGTAATAAGAAGGGATTGGCCCTACGGGCAATCCGTAGGGTTGCCCTTATGCCATTAATTAAATTAAGGGCAGACATGTAGGTTGGCCCTCAATGCCATTAAGTTAAGGGCAGACACGCAGGTATGCCCCTACCAAACCCAACGTATTCAGGGGTTGTAGGGGCGAACCTGCGTGTTCGCCCAGGCTTAACTTAATGGCATGTAGGTTGGCCCTGGGGGTGTGTCTGTTCAGGTATTTTTGCTGCTTTTTTATCACCCCAGATTTGTAGGGTGGGATCGCTTAGCGACAATGAACTTAATATAAACCCAGATTTCACCGCCCGCTTGCCCACCATCCCCCATTTGGAATAAAAATAAGCTGAAAAATAAACCAAGAAATGAGTTTATATTTATACACCCCAAGTTGGCCCCTACAAAACCCCGTGTATTTAGGGACTTCCGGGGCAAACCAGCGTGTTCTCCTAAGCTTAACTTAATGGCATTGAGGCTTGCCCTTATGTCATTTATTGATTTGAATCAATCCCATTCAACGATCCCAATTTCTCCGTTTCAGCGTGTCAATAAGCATTTTGAATAAATTGATTTAGCCTTTGCTAATTAAAGAATAGTCAAAATTTACCCTTTATCCGCTAAAAACGACCACTCGTTGTTCGGCAGAGTAACAAATTTTGGTAATTAAACTATTTTCATTCATTTAATAGGTATGTCTATAATCAATAGATCGAAAACAAATAAAAGCAAAATAACATGCATTCCTATCGGGCCGCAAAATAACATGCATTCCTATCGGGCCTTCAAAATTTATCAATATGCTCTTTTTTTAGAAATGCGCCCTTTCGTTCTACTGATAATTCATTACTAAAGTCATATTAATAATCCTTGGCTTATACGTTTTTAATCGGTTTTACCAATTGAGAGGAAATTATTTAATGACATTCCAAACCTACGGGCTGCCTTTTGTCAGTTTGCCTAAGGCAGTACCCCGTTTATTACTCCTAAGCAGCCTGATCATCTGCTGGCTTGGGGGCGCATTCAGTGCGTATGCTGACAGTGGTGGCAATTGTAATGCCACTTATTCTGTAGCTGATGGCTACGGTAAATTTTTTCTCCCTTGTGTTGAATCCAATGATGGCAAGATTTATCAAGCCCATTTAGATCATGTGCAAGGCGCTGAGCAGTTTTTATTTGAACTGAAAATAACGCCCCTCGTTAATCCACCGGCTGGAACCTACGCGAGTTTTGACCAAAAAATGGGGGCCATTTCGATACCCCTGATTAAAGCCAATTTGGGTGGGCAACAGCAATTTTATACCATGCACTTGGTTAAACAAGGCCAGTCTGATACGGGTAACCTGATATTTGGTTTTGCGTCGTTGCCAAAAGTGCTTGATGCTAAAAATCCAATACCAGCCGAGTTGGCTTCTTATACCAAAGCCGAAAAAGTGCCACCAGGGCAAGCTAAGAAAATCGCTCATGAAGGCGCAGAGTTAGAGATTGGCACAGGTGCGGTATCTGAAGAAACCACTTTGCGGATTAAGTCTTTGGCTGATGCGGAGATTCCTCCACTGCCAGTGGGGATGATTAATGTCACTAAGGGCCAACGCAAGGGTTTTCGTTTATCGCCACATGGCATGAAATTTAAAAAGAAAATCAAGCTCAAACTGCCTTATGACAAAAAGCATTTACCGGCCGGCTATTCTGAGCAGGATATCAACACCTATTATTATGATGATCTAGCCAAGCAATGGCAGATTGTGGAACGGGTGGCTGTGGATACTGATAAGCAGGAAGTCACTAGCTTGATTGATCATTTTTCGGATTGGATAAATGCGGTTAATCCTTGTAATTTAGGTTCAAACCATCCTGCACAGTATTTGTGTTATGGCGATTGGGAAAAATATTCCTCTCAAGGGAATGTAGTAGAAAATACAGATTTCACTTACCATTTTCCTTTGGAAGGCGGGGCGATTGTTGAACATACATTAGTTATGTATCAATATGCCAAACAAGAGAACAGTAGTATTGGTCATTATTTAGGTATTGATTCTTCTTATGCGGGAAAGGTAGAAGTTATAGCAACGCCAACCTTTTATCCTTCCTATGAAGGATATGTTGAGGCCGTTATTAAATATACTGCTCCAATGGAATTAGGTATCCATGATATTCCACTCCATATCTATAATGAATCTGGGGCACTCGTTAGTACCGGAATTATTGGAAAAACAATTGAAAGTTGGATTGATGTGAAAAATCTTCCGGAACCAGAGCCGGAGCCAGAACCAATTCCCGATCCAATACCTGATCCCGATCCAATACCTGATCCCGATCCAATACCTGATCCTGATCCAACACCTGATCCCGATCCAATACCTGATCCTGATCCAACACCTGATCCTGATCCACCACCACTGCCACCGCCACCACCTCCGCCACCACCACCTCCGCCACCACCCTGTTTTCCAACAGTGAAAGCGGTAACCAGTGAAGTGAGTCTTGAACCGGTGGAACCGGATCAAAACATTACGTTGGCATGGCAAGTTGAGAATGATCAAGACTGTGATGCTGAGGGTTTTGAATTAGCCTTTAGTGGTGCGACGCTCAGTGGTGCTGAGTTTTCGGAGGGATATTTTGGAGGCATTTCTGCTCTTAATGTCGATGCTGGGCAAACGAAATCAGTTAGCGTGAGTTTTGCTGCGCCGACAACACCCAAAGAAGGGGGGGATTTTACAGTCATTTATGACATTCTTGATGAAAAGGGTGAGCCTACGGGTGAACAATTAACGGGTACATTCACCGTTGATCCGTGTTTGTCCATTGAACCGCCGACGATTGACTCTGTCGAGTTATGGCAAAGTGGGCAAGGCCTGTCTCTTCCTAATGCTTCCGTTTCTGATGAAACGGGTGAAGGTTCTGTCAGTTTTGAATCTGATGGCGGCAATGGGTTTCAAGTGAAAGCCTCGAATATGTGTGGTGAAAGTTCGTTTGGGCCAATTAGTGCGCCAGACACTAATTCTGCTAATCATGGCCCATCTTGTTTGAAAGACTGTGGGGGTTATCAAGGTTCCGAAGCTGATCCTATCAATACTGCTAATGGTAACTTTGTTTATCTGGTGCTAGATGCCACGATTGCAGGTGTGGGTGAGACGGGCTTGAATTTGATGCGGACTTATAATTCACTGGCCGCTTTATGGCCCTCTGCTGCAATTGTACGTTATACGGATAATGGCAATGAGCAAGAAATTGTTGCCGGGCCGCCACGCTATTTTGGCCCAGGTTGGATTTCGCCTTTTGGGGTGTATTTGTTAGTTGTCGATAAAGCGCCGCAGTTTGAGGGCGTACAAATTATCTATCCTGATGGGCATACTGTCTTATTCAAAAAAGAAGGTGATAGCTATGTCTCTGATTCACCTAACCATTTTGATGAGTTGACTCAAGAAGGCGATGAGTATGTCTTGCTGGATAAAAACTCGTTGGAGAAAAAACGCTTCAATGCTGATGGGCAACTCATTGGGATTTCGGATCGCAATGGCAATGAAATCACCTTTGAGTATGCTGATGAGTTATTGACGCGAGTGGAAAATGCCAGTGGGCGTTGGATACAGTTCTCTCATAATGACGATGGGCAAATTATTCAAGCGCAACTGCCTGAAGAGATTAGCTTGTCTTATGAATATACCGAGGGTTTGTTGACGGCGTTTATCGACGGTAAAGGCAATCGCACTGAATATCAATATGATGACAATAAGCAGTTAGTCAAAATGATGACACCGAAAGGGCATCCGAAAGTGCAAATGACTTACGATGCCGAAAATTGGCGGGTTGTCCAACAAACTGTGGGAGAAACTGAGCAGTATGATTTTGAATACAGTGAAGACGGTAGCACTTCTACAATTGCCAATGCTTATGGTTATAAAACGGTACATCATTATGATGAGGCGAGTCGCTTGACTCAAGTTGAGCATCCCGATGGCACTAGCGAGCAATATGGCTATGATGATGATTTCAATCGTATTTATTACCAAAATCAGGCTGATGCGGAGTGGCATTGGACGTATGATGATCGGGGCAATCGCTTGACGGCGGATGGGCCGCTGGGTTGGCATAAGGCTTGGGCCTATAACGATCAAAATCGGGTTGTTTCAATGCAAGAACGGATTGATGCGAATACGACTCGTGCGTTTACCTTTGAATATGATGAGGCCAGTAATGTGGTTAAAGTGTGTATGCCATTGCAAGACTGTGCGACGATTCAATATGATGGGCGCGGTTTGCCAACGCATCTTTATGATTTGGCTCAACATTCTACCCAGAATGAATATGATGGTGAGGGTGATTTGGTTGCAGTGACGAAGGCTGACGGTGCTGCCACTCGTTTTGAGCATGATGGTTTAGGGCGTTTGGTCAAGTTGCAAAAACCAATGGGCAATACTTATCACTATACCTATGATCCGAATAGCAATTTAACCGCGTTTGCAGGGCCGTTAGGTTATCAACTTGGTTTTGGGTTTGATGCTAACGATAACCTGATCAGCAAAATCGATCCGAATCAGGGTGAAATCGTTTATCAGTATAATCTGGCCGATAAAGTGGTCAAAATCGACAATCAACTCCATTTTGCCGTCAATAATTATACTTATGGCTTGATGAGTGAATTGCTTGGTTTTCAAGATGCTGAAGGGCGGGATTGGACTTTGAGCCGCGATGAACTGTCACGCATTACTCAAATTCAAGGGCCGTTAAATAGTCATTCTGAATTGCATTACAATGCGGTGGGTAAGATCGTCGATCTCATTGATGCGGCTGGACGGGTTGATCATACCGAGTATGATGCCTTGTCTCGCGCCATTTCCGTTGTGCGTAATTATAAATCGGGGGCTGTCTCTAATGCAGACACCCATGTCACGACGCAATACGCTTATAATTTAGTCGGTGATGTTTTGCAAGTGACTGATCCCAAAGGGTATACCACGCATTATCAATATGATGTGCAAGGCCGTAAGATTAGCAAGCAAAATGCCGAAGGGCATGAATGGCAATATCGCTATGATCCCATGGGAAATTTGCTTTCGGTACTGAATCCGCGGGGTTATACGACTCAGATTGACTATACGCCGACTTATCGGGTGCATAAAGTCGTTGATCCAGAACAACACGCGCTGACTTTGCTGTACAACCCTAACGGTAAATTGACAGATAAGATTGATCGGCGGGGTGTGATAACGCATCACGAGTACAATGAGTTGGATCGTTTAGTCCAAAGGATTAGCAATTTTAAAGACGGGGCTGCTGATCATGAAACTAATGTCAAGACGGCTTTTGAGTATGATTTAGCCGGTAATTTGCGGTTCTTGACTAATCCTCGCGGTTTTACCGCAGAATTGCGTTATGATGCTGCTAATCGTCGCACGGAAGTGATTGATTTTGAACAAGGTTCTAGCCGTTTAGTCTATGACAAAGTGGATAACGTCTTGCGTTTGACGGATGCTAACGATAATTCGACGGCCTATCAATATGATGCTTTGGATCAGTTAGTCGCGGTGATTAATGCGGAGAATGAAACCAAGCAATTTGAGTATGATGTCGTGGGCAATCGCACCGCACTGATTGAAGCTGATGGTACCGTCACCGCGTATGATTATGATGCGATTTATCGCTTGAATGGCGTGATTCAGAACTTTAAGGCGGATGCGGCGGATGCGAATGATGTCAATGTCGCCACGCAATATGGTTATGATGCGCGGGGTTTGTTGACTTCGATTCTGAATGCCAATGATCATATCACCTTATTTGAACACGATAAGGTTGGGCAAGTCATTCGCGAAATCGATCCGTTAAACAAGGTTTGGGTATACGCTTATGATGGCGTTGGCAATAAAGTCTCGCGGCAAGATGCCAAAGGCGATTTGACGCAGTATAACTATTTGCCAGATGAGCAATTGCAGAAAATCAGCTATGTTGATGAGACAACAGTTCAATATGCTTATGATCCCAATAATAACCGCACCTCAATGCAAGACAGCTTGGGCACCACCACTTGGACTTATGATCCATTGAATCGGCGCATTGCTCAAGATGATCCGTTTAGTCGCGTGTTGCAAACGGCTTATGATGCAGGCGGTAATCGGGTTGGATTGGGTTATGCCGATGGAAATCAGGTGGCTTATGCCTATTCGCCGAATAATTGGCTGGCAAAAGTGACCGATCCGCATGAGCAAGTGACGGCTTATGAACGCGATAAAGTGGGCAATATTACCCATACCACTAATCCTAACGCGATGGTTACCGATAAAACGTATGATCGGGTTTATCGGGTGTTGACTTTAGCGAATCGTCAAGTTGAGGGCGCGAAGAAAACCCATAGTGCTTTTGACTATGCGTATAATTTGGTGGGGCATGTTACCCAAGTGGTCAAGGAATATGGTTGGCAACAGCCGTCTGAGATCACCGAGACGTATACTTATGATGGCGTGCATCGCTTAGCGACAGCAACCATTTCGCCCTTGAAGAATAACGGGGATGATGTGGTGATGGCTTATGCGTATGATCCGGTGGGTAATCGTTTAGCTTGGGAGAGCAATGATGATTTGACCACGCACGAACCCTTTGATGCTTTCCGCAAGACGTATGCCTACAATGCCAATAATCAGTTGCTGAAGCAGGTGATGGATTCGGACAAGCCCAATGGGGATTTATTGACCACGTTCCGTTATGATGAGAATGGTAATCGTATCAATAAGTTACTTGAAGGTGAACACGGCGTTGATCACTATAGTACTGACTATCGCTTTGATCCAGAAAACCGTTTAATCGTCGCGCAGAATTATCAAATTGAAGCAGGGGATAAACGGACAGATCGTGATGTGAGTTGGTTAGACTATGATGGCGGTGGACGGCGATTAGCCAAGCATTATGATCCGAAGTTGAATCAGCCCAAAGGCGGTGGCGTCGATAAGCAAACCCAATATGTGTTTGATGGCTTAGACCCCGTGGCAGAGTACAATATGCTCAATGGTCAGCGGATTGACTATTATCGCGGCGCAGCAAACCGTTTGATGACGATGCACCAGTATAAAGGCGGTACGCAGGGTAATATGTACTGGTATCACCACAACTTCAAAGGTGATGTGTCCGGCTTAACCAAGCATAATGGTAATTCGCATCATAATTATCGCTATGATCCTTATGGTGGAGTCGTGCCAGAGAATGGGAATTTCACTGATCCGCATAATCATTATACCTTGACGGATAAGGAGTATGATGAGCATACTGGGTTGCTGTGGTTTGGTGCGCGGCATTATGATCCGGAGACTGGGGTTTGGATGACTCAGGATTTGTATCGAGGTGTGATTGATGAGCCGATGAGTTTGCATCGATTTGGGTATGTTGAGGGGAATCCTGTTACCTATTTTGATTTGTATGGGTATTATGCAAAAGATGTCCATTTTTATATGAACTACTACATTGCAGCAGCAATTGGTCTGCATAAAAAAACAACAGACTATGAATTTTCTGAAGCTTATATGATTGCATGGGCAGCTCAATACACTGATGATAATGATGAAACTGGTCCGTTTAATTGGCCTGACGGAACCTCTAAATTTCATTTTAGAACTGCATTTAGTTGGGGGGTCGATACTGTAAAATCAGGTTATTCTTCAGCAAAAGAGCCTTTAAATGATGGTATCTCGTCAAATGATATTATGTTGACAGGTATGGGATTACATGCTTTTCAAGACTCTTGGTCACATGAGGGTTACGAAGCCTTGCTTGGTCATATTTATGCATTACCTGACCCACATTCGGTAGATTACCCATACGATAATGTAGACAAAGCTATGGATATGGCTGAAGAAACATATAATGCTTTAGTACGTTGGAATGGGAACAATTGCGCTACATCTTTTAATGATATCTCAAGTACATTGAGAACCCTTTTCAGTAAAGAAGGTAGTTTAGAAGAGCGAATTGAGAACTGGAAAGAGCAAATTTCTACGGACTTTGATATTAACGTCACGTATGAATTTAGTAAAGAGCATGAAGAGTGGGAAGATGACTTTCTAACAGCAGCTCATAAAGTTAAAGCCGTTGACAACCCCAGTGATATGGAAGCATTAAATGATAAATTGAATGATGCTATAAATGAAGCGGAACGTCATATCATTTGGAAATTATCAGGATGTTCTCGCAATTACTCTGAAATATGTAGAATACTTTTTGGTAATTAGCGAGCGTAGGGTGGGTTTCGCTATCGCGAAACCCACCATTTCTTTCTCTTTCTATTGACTTTGTGTTGTTTATTTGTGTTAGTACAACGGATTAGCGGTATCAACGGATTTTTTTCTTAGATTGATTGAGTCATCCGTTTATACCGTCAATCCGCTGTACTAGGGTTGATTGTTTAGTACAACGGATTAGCGGTATCAACGGATTTTTTTCTTGGGTTGATTGAGTCATCCGTTTATACCGTCAATCCGCTGTACTTGGGTTGATTTAGTACAACGGATCAGAGGTTTGATCGGATTGATGTGAGAGGTATTTCTATAGTTATGATTTAGAATTGGCCCTTACACCAATCCGTTCACTCCCCTGAACCGTTGTACTAATTGCGATTGTAGGGGCATACCTGTGTGTCTGCCCTTAACTTAATGGCATTGGTTTCTACCTGGGGTGTGTCTGTTGAGCCAATTTTTGCTTTTCACCCTATTTTTATTCCATGAAGGTGGGATGGTGGGCAAGCGGGCGGTGACATTTTGGGTTAATATTAAGTTCATTGCCGCCCGCTTACCCACCCTACAAATCTGGGGTTGAAAAAATAACCAAAATACCGGAACAGATGGTGGGCAAGCGGGCGGTGAAATCTGGGTTTATATTGAGTTCATTGTCGCCCGCTTACCCACCCTACAAATCTGGGTTGAAAAACCAAAATACCGGAACAGACACACCCCAGTTTCTAGCCGCTAAATAGAAAGAGCCAACACATCAATCCGTTCAATCCCCTGATCCGTTGTACTTGTTAGTGGATTCAGCG
Source organism: Candidatus Parabeggiatoa sp. nov. 3 (assembly GCA_003645185.1). Lineage (GTDB taxonomy): Bacteria > Pseudomonadota > Gammaproteobacteria > Beggiatoales > Beggiatoaceae > Parabeggiatoa. The sequence goes on along the minus strand of QNEL01000004.1, from coordinate 2,129 downwards.
GATTAAGCGGATTTTTTATCCGGTGAATCCTTTAATATGGTGAATCCTGATTCAAACAGGATAGGCGTTTTGAATATAATCATTTTATGAAACGACTAAAAATTTACTTCGATACTTCCGTTATCAATTTTCTGTTCGCTGATGACGCACCTCAATTACGAGATGCAACCATTGAATTTTTTGAAGATTGGGTTAAAACTGAAAAGTATGATGTTTATATTTCCAATATTGTTATTGCCGAAATTGAGGCGACACAAGATAATGACAAACGAACTCAATTGATGGAAGTCATTGATAACTATCCAATATCTTTTGTCGCCGAACAAAGTTCAGATGAAATAGTCCAATTGTCTGAGTTATATCTCAATAAAGGTATTTTGCCAGCTAAAAGCAAGGCTGATGCTTTTCATGTTGCTATCTGTGTGGTCAATCAAATTGATATTTTATTGACGTGGAATTACAAACATCTTGCCAATATCAATCGAAAATATAAGCTCAAACAAGTTAATTTAGACAACAATTATTTACATCCGTTAGAAATTTTAACACCTTTTGAGGTTCTTGATGATGAACAAACTTAAAGAGACTCGGCAAGTTCCACAAGCACAACAAGAAGTTTGGAATTTGAAGCAAAATCTCTATGAAGAAATTAAAAACATGAATACGACTGATGGACTAAACTACCTCCTAGAAAAAGGACGAAAAGCGGCACTGCGTAATAATCTTCATTTTCAAGTCAATCAGCGAGCGTAGGGTGGGTAGAGCGATACGAAGTAAGCGAAGCTAAACCCACCATTTTGTTCTCTTTCTATTGACTTTGGGTTGTTTAGTACAGCGGCTCAGAGGATATCACTTCTTGATGGCGTGGTGTTTTGAAAGTGATTAGCTCAGTTATCTTTTTAATCTAGCCGCTAAATGGAAAGAGCCAATACCTCAATCCGCTCAATCCCATGAGCCAAAGTACTTGAGGGTTGTTGTTTAGTACAGCGGATCATGGGATTTAACTAGGAGCTTCGCTATTCGCAGACCAGTAAGCCCACCATTTATCAATCAATCTTGTCATCTTTTTTATTGATGGCATGATTTTGGTGGGTTTTGCGAAGCTGGCCTTCTTTGTAACGAAGTTCTACCCACCCTACAATTACTGTGAATTCTAAAATTTGCTCCAATTAATGATTTGGTAATGGCAGCCAATCAAGAAACAACTAAAGAATGGTGGGATAACTGTGAACAATTTGATTTGTATGTATCAGCTTTTGTTATTCAAGAAGCAGGGGCTGGTGATCCAAATGCTGCAAAAAGGCGTTTGGAAAAATTGGAGGGTATTTTAGAGCTTGATGTCACAGAGGAAGTTGAAACATTTGCCACTCAATTATTAGAAACAGTTCCTCTTCCACCAAAAGCTAAAATTGATGCTTTGCATATTTCTGTCGCAACCATTAATGGTATGGATTACCTGTTGACTTGGAATTGCACCCATATTGCCAATGCGACACTTCGTCCTAAAATAGAGGCTTTATGTCGAGAATTTGGCTATGAGCCACCAACGATATGTACACCACAAGAATTACGTGAGGTATAAACTATGTGGAAAGATACCATTGTAGAAGAAATTTATAAATATCGAGATGAATATGCAAAGCAGTTCAACTACGATATTCATCTCATTTGCCAAGATGTTAGAAAAAAACAAGGTGAAGGAGGACGGCGTGTTGTGACATTAAAAGCGCGTCAGCTTAAACAAGGATCGAACGTAGGGTGGCTAGAACGGTAGCGCAATGAAGTAATATCACTTGTGACGTTTAACCCACCATTTTGTTGTGTTATTGGGTTTTATCCTGTCAATCGTTTAGTATAACGGATCATCAGCCCTCACTCCTTGGTGGCGTGGTGTTTTGAGCATTTTGACTCGTTAATTGGAAAGCGCCAACACCTCAATCCGCTCAATCCGATGAGCCAAAGTACTTGAGGGGTGTTGTTTAGTACATCGGATCAGGGGATTTAACCAGGGCTATCGCTCTATGAAGCCATACCTGCCAACACTTTTTCAAGATAAGAATTGTCCCAGCCTGCCTTTAGACGTTTATTCTCAATACCAATTTTGGCCGTATCTTCCTTGCCTAGTAAAT
>QNEL01000003.1 GCA_003645185.1 Candidatus Parabeggiatoa sp. nov. 3 | reverse complement strand
GCTCTTGATTTACTTATAGAGATAAGGAATAGAGGTGCTGGGTTCGCACCATTTAAGGTTGTGAATACATTTTAATAAAGTACTTTCATATATTTTAATAAAGATTAATATTAATCGAACCTAGGTGTTTAGATAATGATTTTCAAAAGGGCTTGGGGATTGCCCCTATCATTTTTTGTCTTGTACAGAAAACACCCTTCACAAAATCATCTTTGTTGTCATATGCGCCGCTTTTTTATTATTAAACTCTACAAAAGTTTAAATTGCAAAGCAAATCGCCTTGGCATTGCAATTAACATCGCAATTTGCAAATAGAGGATTTTAAATGGTTTAATTATTAATGCTTAAATCGTTGACTGAAAAATGTGGGGAAATGTTTTTGCCTTCTGTATTTTCAATGATTTACAGCGATTTGTTCAACAAATCAATATGATAGACTGATCTCGACGTTTTCAGTATTTTGAATAACATCAGATTAGATTGCCGCTTGGCAAACAAAATGCGTATTTAGTTCAGATCACAAACAAAATGCTTGTAGCGATTGAAAGAATACAACAGATTTGACTCATGAATGGATTGTTTAATGAATCTTAACTTTAAAATCAATAGTCAAGCTAAATCAATCCCTTATTTCAATTTAAATCAATAAATCATTTTGAAAGTTTCAGATCATTATTTTTCAAAGCAAATACGCAGGTTCGCCCCTGTCGTTGTCTTTAATGAATTAAATGAATTAGCAATGCCTCATTTTTAGTTGTTTGACTTATAGTGCTACACTATGATAAGAATGCCTGTTCTTTTGAGTCAAATTTTTAGCCTATTACCTCACAAAATGAGTCACAAAAACTTATCAAAACTTGGGCTCATTCAATGGGAAAAGCGTTTTCAAATGTGGTGGGCGGTAGTAATGCAATGTGGGTGATGAAAGTTATAGAAAATAGAACGTTGATTAGACTGATGATGGCCTGATTAACACTGATTAAATATGACAAGAAGCCAAATCAGCGTTCTATAACCACTGAACTCATAAATTCCTGAACTCCTGAACGCCATTCAAACACCCTATCATTTTTGCTAAGGTTGTTAGGAGAATTAAGCCATGTCTCAATTTAATCAAAAAGGGCTTTTGATAAGCCTTTTAGTAACTGGTGCCTTATGTTTTATGACACTACCCGTACAAGCTGATTCGGTGAAATCTTGTATTGAAGTTTCTTCAACGAATCTGTTGTCTGATTCTGAGGTCAAAGTGATACAGTTAAGTGACCCGCTTGAAGTGACCTTTTCGTGGAATCCTGCCGATCCCGATGCCCATTTCGACATCTATATTGCCCTTCAATCTCCATCTGAAATGGGGGAGCAAGATATTCAACTCAGTTTTCTGGATGTCGCAGGTCATTTCCATCAGACTGTAGAATCCTACCTAACTGATCAACAAGCTTGGGATGGCAAAATCACCGTTCTGAAGTATGAGGAATTGCCTTTTGAAAATGTAAGGCTTGATCAATTCAGCGGGATGATAGGGCTGTATGCTTTTTACGCTGTCGTGGTACCTGAAGGCACCGAGAAAGAAAATGTGCTGAATCCGGATTATTGGATCAGTGATCTCTGCTCAGATATGTTCTTCGTAACCAGGACGAGATAAAAAATTTTTTGTATTCAATCCTCTCACACAGGAGGAAATATCATGTTTCATTGGAAAAAAAGTATTACCTTGATAGCTTTAGTGTCTTGTAGCAATAGTTTTGCACTCTCAACGACTGATCTCACTCAGGGTGTCACACCGGAAAATCTGATTGCTGAATTTATTGATACCTCGAAAAGTGGTGTCACGTTTTCCGATATCAAATACCAAGGTGCCAATAGTGCCATCGGCCTTTTTCAAGGGGGTTTAGATGATGGATTAGGCATAGAAGAGGGTATTATGCTCAGTAGTGGGCGTATTTCTAATGCGATTGGCCCTAACAAATGTTATAAAACGACCACCGTTTACAAGCTACCGGGGGATGAAAGTTTAGATGCACTGGGTGGTTCCACGCATGACGCAGCGGTATTGGAATTTGATTTTGTTCCTAAAGGTGATTCGTTGGAATTTAACTATGTTTTTGCCTCTGAAGAATACATTGAATGGACTACTTCTAAATTCAATGATGTCTTTGGTTTTTTCTTAGATGGTCAAAACATTGCGTTAATTCCTAATACGACCACACCTGTTGCCATTAATTCGATTCATTCGACACCATGGTCTGAAGAGAACCCAAGTTTATACCGTGACAATAACTATCCCTTTCCTTGGACGATTAAGGAATATAATAAGGCAGCCTGTCAAGCAGGAACAGAGACACCGTTTAAAACGGAATTTGATGGTTTTACGACCGTTTTGACGGCCTCAGCAACTGTTATACCAGATCAAACTTATCATCTTAAACTGGTTGTTGCCGATAGGGGGGATTATAGTTTAGATTCCGCCGTTTTTATTCAAGGCAAAAGTTTCACCACTGTGAAAAACACCAAGAAAAAAAGATGCAAATTGCATGCAGTGCATGATGAAGGGCTTAATGATTCCCAGCTTTTCGTCGTTGATATCGAGACTCAAACGGTGAGTGATGGGCCACAATATTTGCGGTATGATCTTGAAGCATTCGATGCTGCTCCCGTCGACAAATCGCTGTATGCTGCTTCTGGTAAAGATAGCGAATTTGGCCCCGGTATTATCTTTCAAATTGATTTACAAGGGCAGCTCACCTCATTAGATCATATCTTTTTTGAGGATAACACCCAGATTACAGATATAAGCGGCTTATCATTTAACCCTGATACCGGTATATTGTGGGGATGGGCGCAGAAGCAAGGATTATTCCGACTTGATGTTGATAATCTGCCGAATGCCAAAGCACAGTTGAAATGGCCATCCACGATCACCGTTGAAGACTTGTCTTGGAATTTAAATAGCACAGCGCTTTATTTAGCTCAGCAACACAACATATTGCGCTATGATGGTATAAATGTTGAACAGTTTTGTGCCTTACCCAATGGTGCAAAAATTGAGGCCCTTGAGACAACAGATGAGGACGCATTGTTATTGGCCATAGATGGTGATGATGTGGTTTACGAACTTGATCTAGCCCAAACCACTCAAGGGGGCGATTGTGTCATTGAACCTGCCCCAAATATTCCGGCCACTTCTTATGAAGATATGGAGGGTATGGCCTGGGTTTGTATTTATGAATAGGTTATATAGGAGTTCAGATAAATATTTTGGCCCAAACCTGACAGGTTTTCAAAACCTGTCAGGTTTTTATCGCTCAACATTTTTCTGAAAGTCTATAGATGTTCTGAAAAATAATTTCACAAATCGGGCGAACCTGCGTGTTCGCCCTTTTGAATTTTGAAAATAATTATCTAAAAATCTATAGCAGAAATCCAATTGTAGGGGCGAACCTTTGTTATCGCCCTTTATTATTATATTATTATAGTTAATAGACAATTAATAATTAGCATTAATGCTTTGAGAATATCGCATTACCCATTTCACGCACTTTAGCGATTTATAATGAACCCTTTTATTGCTTTGCATAACGTATATTGTCTAGTTATTCATCATACGCAATACCCCAATTTCCTCCCCAAAGCACGCCCCATTCTCCATTTCACTTAATAAGTTTTTGCGCGCAAAAACTTTTGCGTGAAATTTTCTATGTTTTTCATTTGATTTGTATTTAAAGTGTGTCTATAATCCACGCTATATTTTGTCAAAGTCAAAATAATGACTTAATATTTAAGTGGAAAAAACAATTTTTCAATTCAAAATGCTTAAATACATCAGACCATCCATAAAATCCTTTACAATCATGAATTTAATTCACCATGTTGTGTGATACTCTAAGTTAAACTGTTATAGGATTTAACAGTTAACCGACTTAAAAGTACCCTGAAGTATTATAAATATACATGCCTATTTTTCCGTAAAGGATTGAGAAGAAACAGGAGGGTCGATTAATGACTCAAACACAAGATTACGGGCCAAATCCAGTTGATGTTCGTGAAACGGATAAGTACAAAGAAGAATATATTAAAGCTTTTGTTGAGCGTTGGGATCAATTAATTAATTGGGAAGCAAGGGCAGAAAGTGAAGGCCAGTTTTTTATTGATGTTTTGCGTCAAAAAGGGGTACACCGCATTTTGGATGTCGCAACCGGCACTGGTTTTCATTCCGTGCGTTTACTGCAAGCCGGATTTGAAGTGGTTAGCGCAGATGGTAGTTCAGAAATGCTTGCCAAAGCGTCTGAAAATGCTCGTAAAAACAGTTTTATTTTAAATACGATACAAACTGACTGGCGTTGGCTTAACCGCGACGTTTGTGAAAAGTTTGATGCGATTATTTGTCTAGGCAATTCTTTTACTCATTTGTTTTCAGAAATCGAGCGTCGTCAAGCACTAACTGAATTTTATGCTGCGCTACATCCTGATGGTATTCTCATTCTTGATCAACGTAACTATGATAGCATTCTGGATCATGGGTTTTCGTCGAAACATATTTACTATTATTGTGGAGAAAATGTGAAAGCAGAGCCGGAACATTTGGATGACGGTTTAGCCCGTTTTCGTTATGAATTTCCTGATCAATCGGTTTTTCATCTGAATATGTATCCGCTACGCAAGAATTATTTACGCCATTTGATGAAGGAAGTTGGTTTTCAAAACATTACAACCTACGGTGATTTTAAGGAAACCTACCGCCATGAAGAACCTGATTTTTTTATCCATGTTGCTGAAAAACCATAAGCATTAGTAAATGTAAATAAGGAGAAGTCACACAATGAGTTCAAACTCTTCCAACACAGTTGAAATAACCCGTAATTATTACAACAGTGCCGATGCAAATAGCTTCTATGGCACGATATGGGGTGGCGAAGATATTCATATCGGCCTTTATGAAACTGAAACAGATTCTATTTTCGATGCGAGCTATCGCACCGTTCAAAAACTGGCCTCAATGCTCACCTTGACTGAATCTACGAAGGTGTTGGATATTGGTGCAGGCTATGGTGGTAGTGCCCGTTATCTGGCAAAAAACAGCGGTTGTCATGTTGACTGTCTGAATCTGAGCGAAGTTCAAAATGAACGTAATCGTCACAAAAATCAAGAACAGGGATTAGCTGATCGACTTGAAGTCATAAACGGCAACTTTGAAGCGATTCCTTCTTCTGAACAACAATATGACGTAGTTTGGTCTCAAGATGCGATTTTGCATAGTGGCAATCGCCGACAAGTGTTTGAAGAAGTTTATCGCGTTCTCAAACCAGGCGGAGAGTTTATTTTTACTGATCCGATGCAAAGCGATGATTGCCCTGAAGGTGTTTTGCAACCCGTTTTAGATAGAATCCATCTTGATTCAATGGGTTCTTTCGGTTTTTACAGCAAAACAGCAGAAGAAGTGGGTTTTGAAAAAATTCAGATCATTGAAATGAATGAACAGCTCGTGAATCACTATAACCGCATTTTTATGGAAATTGAAGCCCACAGTGAACTATTGAAAAATTGTTCTCAAGAATATATTGGTCGTATGAAAGTGGGTCTCGATCACTGGATTGAAGCGGGTAAAAAAGGATATCTCTCTTGGGGTATTTTGCACTTTCGCAAGAAGAAATAGTGACTCGTTTATCTCATAAATGGACAATCAAATTGATTGAAAAGAACTTCTTTTCACTCGAACATCATTCATAATATTTGTAATATTTAATTTGCCTCAAAATAATCTTGTTAATTCTTCTCTATTTGCTACTCAAGTGACATGGAAAAAATCAAAGTCGTTAAGCTAACGAAGATTTTTGGAGAACATCCAGAACCTGCCCTTGAGCGACTTTCTCAAGGCATGAGTAAGGATGATATCTTCAACCAAACTGGACAAGCTGTTGGTTTGGATAAGGTGTCTTTTGAAGTTCAAGAAGGTGAAATTTTGGTCGTGATGGGACTCAGTGGTAGCGGTAAGTCTACCCTTATCCGTTGCATTAACCGACTGATTGAACCCACCTCTGGTCAGATATTCATAGATGGAAAAGACATCACAAGCTTAGATCACCACGCCTTGTTAGAACTACGCCGCCATAAATTAGGTATGGTTTTTCAAAATTTTGCCCTTTTTCCTCATCGTAACCTACTCAATAATGTTGAATATGGTTTGGAAATTCAGCATCAGGAAAAAAACTCGCGTATTGATAAGGCGCGTGCAGCACTTCAATTAGTCGGTTTAGCAGGTTGGGAAGATGCGATGCCGAATCAACTGAGTGGTGGTATGCAACAGCGAGTCGGTTTAGCCCGTGCCCTTGCAATCGAGCCAGATATTCTCTTAATGGATGAAGCCTTCAGTGCATTGGATCCCTTGATACGTGGCGATATGCAGAATGAACTGATTGCTTTGCAAAATCGCATGAAGAAAACGATTCTTTTTATTACCCATGATTTAGACGAGGCCCTTAAACTAGGCAACCGTGTGGTTCTGATGAAAGATGGGCAAGTGGTTCAAGTGGGTACGCCGGAAGAGATTATCATGGCACCAGCGAATGATTATGTGAAGCGATTTGTCGAGAATGTGGATAAATCCAAGGTGCTGACAACCCACTCTGTGCTAACACCAATCGGTGTCGTTGCCTACCCAGACGATGATCCCCGTACTGTTATCAACCAAATGAAGGCTGAATGTTTATCTTGCCTCTTGGTGATACAGCGAGATCACACCTTGCTAGGCGTGGTACGAATTGAAATCACAACTGCCGCGCTGGAAAGGGGCGAGAAAACCATAGCCAATATCATAGAATCGAAGGTACCAACGGTTACCAAAACAGAGCCTCTAACAACACTGATTGCTATCTTGGCTAAATGGCCAGGGCAAGTACCCGTTGTAGATGAAAGACGCAAACTTCAAGGCATCGTTATCAATAACAGTGTTCTAGCAGCACTGGCTAAAAGGGATATAGAGTGATGGATGCATTATCGGTACCTAAACTGCCATTAGATGAATGGACAGATCAGGCTCTGGATTTTCTAACAGAAAACTTCTCCTTTTTGACTAAGGCGATTAGCGAGCATCTGGAAAATATCATTGTTAACATCGTAGATGGCCTGATGTACTTTCCCCCGTGGATCGTGATCGCTCTTTTTTCTCTGATAGCTTGGAAAATAGCAGGGCGAAAAGTGAGCATTTTTACGGCTATTGGCTTCTGCCTGCTTTGGAATTTGCGCTTGTGGGAACCGACGTTAGAAACGCTGACACTAGTGATTGTTGCCACCTTAATGGCTGTTTTACTCGGCATACCTATGGGCATATTAGCCGCTCTTTCAAGAACGGGCTACCGCATTATCATGCCGTTGATGGATTTTATGCAAACCATGCCCGCTTTTGTCTATCTGATTCCAGCTATACCTTTTTTTGGTTTAGGGGCAGTCTCTGCGATTTTCTCCACCGTTGTTTTCGCCATGCCACCGGCTATCCGTCTCACTTGTTTAGGTATCAAACAAGTGCCACCAGAACTGATCGAAGCAGCGGATGCCTTTGGTTCCACGCGCTCTCAGAAATTATTTAAAGTACAATTGCCCCTTGCTATTCCCACCATCATGGCGGGTATCAATCAGACGATTATGTTGGCTCTGTCTATGGTGGTGATTGCCGCTATGATCGGGGCAGGGGGTTTAGGGGCTGAAGTGTGGAAAGCCATACAACGATTGGAACCCGGCATGGGTTTTCAGGCCGGCATTGCGATAGTTATTCTTGCAATGATTCTTGATCGTATCAGCCAGAAAATGGGTCAGAAATGAATATAATATAACTACAAGGATTGTTTTATCAATACCTTCGCCAATTTTAAAAATTAGCCATTAATTAAAAAATACTGATTTTTATTTTAAGCAAAATCAATAAGTTAAAAAGTTACATTGGCTCAAAATTGACGTTTTTTACAATTTGGCGAAGGTATTGTTTTATAAGAAAGGATTAGATTATGCCGAGCGTAATAAACGAAAAGTGCCATCAAGAATGAGCTTTCCCTAGGTTGCACCCTCATCTTTATACAAAAGTAAGTATTTGATTTTAATAAATATTTGTCTGTACCGGTAACCTGTTGCCGGCTCTTAATTTTAATGAGATTTGTAGCCCACCTTAAGCTTAGATGGTGGGCAACAAAAACCCGTTACCCACCCTACATTGGAGAAAATGAGTCTATGAAAAACATCCTGAAACCGGCACTCAAACCTGTTTTGTCCTTATTTTTTGTTAGCTTATTAGGCTTAACGCCTCTAACCTATGCTGATGAAGAAGACGAAGAAAGCGATGTTAAACTGACCTACGTTGAATGGTCAACTGAAGTGGCAAGTACTAACGTCGTCAAAGTGGTTTTAGAAGAACTGGGCTACAAGACCGATATCATGGAAGTCACTGCTATATGGATGTGGAAAGCGGTTGCTAGTGGTGATGTGGATGGACATGTAGCGGCTTGGTTACCGACGACTCACGATTACTATTTCAAGGCTGTGCAGGATAGCGTAGAAAATCTGGGTCCTAATTTAAAAGGCACCAAGATTGGCCTCGTGGTACCCAGTTATGTCACTATTCATTCCATTGATGAACTGAATGCCAATGCCGAAAAGTTCGGAGGCCAGATCAGGGGTATTGATCCAGCAGCCGGGCTAATGAAGAAGACTGAACAAGTCATGGAGCAGTACAACCTGAATTTTCAATTGGAAGAAGGTAGCGATGCGACTATGACGGATGCTTTAGCCGATGCTATCCAGAAAAAAGAATGGATCGTCGTGACGGGTTGGACACCCCACTGGAAATTTTCTCGTTGGGATTTGAAATATCTTGACGATCCTAAAGGAATTTATCAACCCAAGGATAACCGCGAACACATCAGTACCATCGTGCATAAAAGCTTGAAAACAGATAAACCCGAAGTTTATCGTGTACTGGATAATTTTGAATGGGAACCTGCTGATATAGAAAAGCTGATGGTTTGGAACGCGGAAAAGGATGCCGATCCTTATGAAAACGCTAAACGTTGGGTAAAGGAGAACCCTGATAAAGTGAAGAAGTGGTTGGAGTGAAGAGAGAGTTATTTTGTCATGTCATAAGGGAGTTCCAAAAATATTGACCATCAATGGGGCAACCACAAGGGATTGCCCCTACATGCCACCCATGGTAGGTGCAACCCTACGGATTGCCCCTACAAATATAATTAATATTGTAGGGGCAATCCCTTGTGGTTGCCCTTTTTGAGAGACTAAAATATTATGAAAATAGTTCGTGCTGAATCTGGATTTCTTAAGGGTTTAAACCCAACAGTGGCACTGATGTCAATAATGGTTATCCTCGTATTTGTCCTTTACGGAACGTTAATGACTGAAACCGCTTCTGAAATGTTTGAAAATTTGAAGGCCAATATTATTTGGGGACTCAATTGGTATTACATTGGCGTTGTGGCGTTTTTTCTGTTTTTTGTTTTATGGTTGATGTTCAGCCGCTATGGGGATATACGTCTGGGAGATGATGACGAAAAACCAGAATTTAGCTATTTTTCATGGTTTGCCATGTTATTCAGTGCCGGTATGGGTATTGGACTGGTCTTTTGGAGTGTTGCTGAACCCATATATCATTTCCAAAGTAACCCCTTTATTACAGAAGGCCTGACACCCGAAGCAGCTGAAGTCGCTATGCGTCTCACCTTTTTGCATTGGGGATTGCATCCTTGGGCAATCTATGTTGTTGTGGGCTTGTCACTCGCCTACTTTGCTTACCGCAAAAAGTTACCCTTAACAATCCGTTCTGTACTGTATCCGCTTATTGGAGATAGAATATATGGGCCCATTGGTCATGCGGTCGATGTTTTGGCCGTCTTTGGTACGGTATTTGGTTTAGCCACCTCGCTAGGCTTCGGTGTTAAACAGATGGATACCGGTTTAGCGCATTTGTTTCAATATGATTCTTATGCCACGGTTGAAGCGAAAGCGAAAGCGGATTATATGACTGAACAATGCGCAGAATTGGTAAGTGATGAAAAACCAGCTTGTGAAAAGAAGGCAGAAAAAACCTTTTTCAAATTTCCAACCAGTTTAGTCATCATCATTGTCGTCGTCACTATCATTGCCACATTGTCAGTCGTTTCTGGCCTTGGACGGGGGGTCAAAATTTTAAGTGAACTCAATCTATTGTTAAGTCTGATCTTACTACTTTTCTTCCTCTTCTTCGGCCCCACCCGCTATCTACTCAACACACTGTTACAAAGCACAGGCGATTATTTAAGCGCCGTCATTCCATTAAGCCTCTGGACGGATTCTTATAAAAATACCGACTGGCAGAAATACTGGACAACCTTCTATTGGGGATGGTGGATCGCCTGGTCACCCTTTGTAGGAGTCTTCATTGCCCGTATATCGCGTGGTCGCACAATCCGTGAGTTTATTATTGGCGTTTTACTGGTACCCACCGCGCTTGCTTTCGTTTGGCTAACCTTTTTTGGCGGGACAGCACTGTATTTGGAATTATTCCATACCCTCGTTAATGAAACAGGTGAAACCGTCGCTGCGATTGGTCAAGCTGGCATTGTTGAGGCCGTTAAAAATGATGTAACGATTGCCCTCTATACCACCTTTGAAAAAATGGATATAGGCATAATGAGTCTCTTCGCCTCCGGTATTGCGACCATACTGATTGCCTCTTACTTTATTACCTCGTCTGACTCAGCGACACTGGTTGTTTGCACTATCTTGTCAATCGGTAACGAAAATCCACCCCTGAAACATCGCGTCTTTTGGGGCGTTGGCGAAGGTACCGTTGCAGGTGTCTTACTCATTTTAGGGGGATTGAATGCCTTGCAGACGGCCTCAATTATCGCAGCCTTGCCTTTCTCATTTGTCATGTTGGTAATGGTGTATGGTCTCATGAAAGCGTTGCGCCAAGAAATTTAGACTTCCAAAAAATATATCAAGGGCAACCACAAGGGATTGTTCAAGGGCAACCACAAGGGATTGCCCCTACAATCTGCCCGTAGGGGCAATCCCTTGTGGTTGCCCATCAATCATTAACAATTAACAATTAACAATTAACACACACAATTAACACACATCAGACCTTATACAAAAATTTTTTTCATGATCCTCTTGCAAAATGGATCGATTTCAAAGATAATGTGCACCTCTTGCTGGAGAGGTGGCCGAGCGGCTTAAGGCGGCGGTCTTGAAAACCGCTGAAGGGTAATACTCTTCCGTGGGTTCGAATCCCACCCTCTCCGCCAATTTTCCCTCTATTAAAAACCCGCCTATCCCATGAATCACACACGCATACGCGCCATTGAACTCCCTTCCACACTTGAATGGTTTAATACTCCTCAACCCATCAATATCGCAGATCAACGTGGCAAAGTCGTCTTATTAGATTTTTGGACCTATTGCTACATAAATTGTCTGCACGTTTTACCCGATTTGGCTTATTTAGAACAAAAATATCCAGATAGTTTAACCGTGATTGGTTTGCACTCTCCCAAATTTCCTAATGAGCTAGTCGCTAAACAATTAATCAAAGCCATTAATCGTTATGACATCCGTCATCCTGTTGCCCATGATCCCGAATTTACGGTATGGAAAAGTTATGGTATTCGGAATTGGCCGTCAATTATTCTTATTGACCCTGAAGGTTATGTGATAGGCGTATATTCTGGTGAAGGGCGACGTACTCAACTCTATAATTTGATTGCTCAACATTTGGAAGAATCGGCACGTAAAGGCAAACGAGTACGCAGTCCCATGCCAGTTGCGCTGGTGCCTGAGCCTAAATTACCCTTAAATTTTCCAGGGAAAATTCACGCCTCTGCTGATCATTTCTATGTCAGTGATACAGGGCATCATCGTGTTTTAGAAATCGATTTTACCGGTAAAATACAACGTCGTTTGGGCAGTGGCATACCAGGATTGAGCGATGGCGTGGGAGAAAATGCCCAATTTAATTCTCCCCAAGGTTTAGTCAAAGCAGGCCGAAAATTATACGTTGCCGACACTCAAAACCATGCGCTACGCTGTATTGATTTGCCTTCAGAACAAGTTGATACCATAGCAGGCACAGGTGAACTTGGCCGCTACGTGGGCACTTTTTTTAAAAACCCATTACAAGTTGCACTCAATTCGCCTTGGGATTTAACCCTTCATAACGGCATTTTATATATTGCCATGGCCGGGCAACATCAAATTTGGTCAATGAACTTAGCATCGCAAACAATTGGCGTTTTGGCAGGATCAGGACGTGAAGACATTATTGACGGTGAGCCCAGGGTATCAGCATTTGCCCAACCATCGGGCATCACTATAGGTAAAGGGGTATTGTATGTCGCTGATTCTGAAACATCAGCCGTGCGTTGTATTGACTTGCAAGATGCCACAACCAGCACATTAGTCGGCAGCGGTTTATTTGTATTTGGTGATCAAGACGGCTTAGGCACTCAGGCACGTTTACAACATGTATTAGGTGTTGCTTGGGATGAGCGTCATCAAGGCATCTGGGTAGCCGATACTTATAACAGTAAAATCAAATGGATCAATGCTAATCAAGTTGTCCACCATGAGATTGGTTATCCTTTAGATGAGCCATGCGGCATCAGTTTATATAAAGACACGCTATGGATTGCCAATACTAATGCCCATCAAATTTTACGCTACGATATCAGCAAAAATGAATGCACCCCTATAAAAATAACGGGCTGATTTTTCAATGAGCAATTATCAATTGCTCAATGAATACTGAACAATTATAAAAAGCATTTGTTAAGGGAGAAAAGGGCAATCACAATGCCCCCCCCTTAGCGCCTATCAATTTTTAAATCTCCCCTCCCGCCTCTCAAAACCATTCATTAATTAAGGGCAACCACAAAGGATTGCCCCCCTTAGCGCCTGATATCATATTAAATCTTCCCCTCAAAGCCTCAAAGCCATTCATTAATTAAGGGCAACCACAAGGGATTGCCCCTACAAATTAATCAGCGTAAATCAGTCTCATCAGTGTCATCAGCGTTCTATTCTAAATTTTAAAAAAGGTTAATTATTTGATAGAACGCTGATTGCGCTGATTGTCATGATGCAAAAGCGCAAATTGTAAGGGTGGACAGTATAATTATATTCAACAACCCTTTTTCATTACGAGGTATGCGTTATGAATTTAATAAGTGCCTCACGTCGAACTGACATACCCCACTACTTTGGCAAATGGTTTGCTGAACGGCGCAAAGCCGGTTTTGCGGAATTTATAAATGCTTTTGGCGGTAAAGGGCGCGTTTCGTTGCGTAATGAAGATGTTTTAGGATACTTATTTTGGACAAAGTATGCCCATTCCTTCAAAAGCCAACTCCAAGCACTACGAGACGAAGGCATATCTTATGTTTTTCAATACACGCTAACCGGATATGGGCATGATTTAGAACCCCACATTCCGAAACTTGAAAAGGTTATTGATGACTTTATTGCTGTCAGCAACACATTACCCTCATCTGAATGTATACAATGGCGTTATGATCCCATTGTGATTTCAAAGGCATTCCCCGTCAGCTTTCACTTCGCCCATTTTCGGCATATTGCCAGTACACTTGAAGGTTCAACCCGAATCGTCAACGTTTCCTTCCCAGAGCCTTACGCTAAAACTGTCCGAAGGATGAATGACATTGTGGAGGTTCAATATCGTCAATTAAATTCAAAACATAAAATGGTATCGACTCGATATCCAAACCTCTCACAAGTGGGTCAAGAGGCCAATACATTACTCAATCATTTGGCCAACATAGCAGCAGAGTATCAAATAGAATTGAGGATTTGCAGTAACCCAGAATGGTTATTAGCGCAATCACAATGTTGTAGTGTCGCCCTTTTCGCACATTACGGTATAGAACTCGTTAAAAAGCTCAATCAACTCGAACAAAGGCCTTCTAGGGAAGGGTGTCATTGTCTCAAAACCATTGATATTGGTATGAATAACACTTGCGTCAGCGGATGTCGCTATTGTTATGCCGTACAGTCTCATGAAACAGCGGTTAAAAATTTTAAGCAGCATGAACCACAAAAAACGATGTTGCGGTAATTGAAACGCGCCGAATAAAAATGTAGGGTGGGTAAGTTCGTTTCGATGCCCTGCGTCGAAACGAACTTGCCCACCATCCTAATTATAAGGATTTTTTAAATGTAGAGTGATTGTTTTGGGGTGATATGATAGAACGCTGATTCGGCTTCTTGTCATGATCTGCACTGATCTGTTGATCAGCGTTCTAATCTGCGTTCTATCTTGGTTGCTGATCGATTATCAGCAACAAAGTCTTATCGCGGGTGGTTGAACCATTAGTCCAATTACCCCTAAAAGAATCAGCACGCTTGCCCCGCCAGTCTCGTGAGGAATTGTTAGCCCGATTTGGTAAATGAGATGACAGAACACTGATTCTGCTTCAGATCAGGATTGACGCTGATTTTTTTAATCAGTGTAAATCAGTTTAATCATGACAATCAGCGTTCTATCCAAAACTTTTAAACTTCAGGAGTCATTCGTATGACAGACGCAGAATTTAAACGACTGCTTCATCGTGAAATAGGCAATGCCGTTGTCAAAGTTTTTGTCTCTGATAAATTTCAAGGCACTGGCTTTTTCATCACACCCGATGGCTATGTCTTAACGGCTTATCATTGTCTCGAAAAACAGACTGATAATATTGTTATTGAAACGGGTTTTAAAGAGAAATTCAATGCTCAGTTGGATGAAGATAAATCTTTGAAACACCGTGAATTTGATATTGCGGTGTTAAAAGTGGCGCATCGTACTCATCATTGTTTGCCTTTAGGCACCGTTTCAAATCAGCATGTCACTAATAATATAGTGGCTTTGGGTTATCCATTTGATGAGAGTCAAATGGGCTTTTTTTCGGGCAAAATTTCCAGATTGCGTGGTAATTTAATTGAAAACGATGCGATGGAGGGGCCAGGGCAAAGTGGGGGGCCAGTCTATCACTATGAGACTCAACGAGTTATCGGTTTAACACTGGCGGGTTATGATCCTAAATTGTTAAAAAACTCAGGGCTGGCAGGACGGTTTGAGCGATTATTTGAAAGATGGCCTGCGCTTGAACTCATTAATAATCAAGTGGTTACGTCTTGGGATAAACATCTCGATCACGGGTTAAAATTTGGGGATAAAGCAGATAAACAAGATGATCGTCCTCCGCCAAAGTGTCCTTATCCGGGAATGCGCTCTTTTAGCGAAGCCGAGAGCCAATACTTTTTTGGGCGGAACCCAGAAATACAAGAACTGTTAGGGCGACATTTACGGTTACATCGCTTTGTGACTATCATTGGGCCTTCTGGGAGTGGCAAATCTTCTTTAGTTTTTGCTGGGTTATTACCGGCTTTAAAGCAAAGTGGTTTGTTTGGGGCAGGTGAATGGCAAGTGCATTCAATGCGGCCGGGGGAAATACCTTTGACCACTTTAAAACAGGTTTTAGGTAGTGAGCCAACGCAGTTGCAAATTGCACCGTCACAACGTTTACTTTTAATTATCGATCAGTTTGAGGAGTTATTTACCACTGCCAAGCAAGAAGCCATTCCGTTTCAACAGGCTTTACAATCCCTACTCAAAGTGCCGCATTGTTATATGGTGTTGACGGTGCGGGCGGATTTCTATCCAGAGTTAATGACTTGTTTGTTGTGGAAAACCATCCAAAAACATCGGCAAGAGGTGGTGCCATTGGATGACGCTGGGTTGCGGGAGGCGATAGTTAAGCCGGCGGATTCGGTGGAGGTGTTTGTGGAAACGGCTTTGGTGGAGCGGTTAGTTGCGGATGCGGCGGGTGAACCGGGGATTTTGCCGTTTGTGCAGGAGACTTTGGTGTTGTTGTGGGAGCGGTTGGAGAGACGTTTTTTGCCGTTGATGGCTTATGAGGCGTTGGTGTTGCCACGTCAAGCTTATAATTGGGATGGTGATAAGCCGTTGACGGGTTTACAAGTGGCGATGGCGAATCGTGCGGATGCGACGTTGGCAGATTTGGAAGATCAAGCGATTGCTCGCCGACTGTTTTTGCGTTTAATTCAGTTTGGAGAGGGACGGCCGGATACGCGCCGGCAGCAGTCTGTGGTTGCATTGCGTAGTGCTGATGATAATGTTGAGCAGTTTGATGCAACGCTTGAGCATTTAGTGGCGCATCGTTTGTTGACGCGCAGTGCGATAGAATCTGAAGCTGACAGCCAAGTTGATATAGCTCATGAGGCGTTGATTAATGGTTGGCAGCAATTACAACAATGGCTAAAAGAGCGTCGTCAAGCGGAATTGACGCGGCGGCAGTTAGAAACTAAGGTAGCCCATTGGGAAGGTTTGAAGCGGGCTGGTGGTTTGTTGGATGCGGTGGAATTGTCGGAAGCCGAAAACGGGTTAAATAGTCCTGATGCGAAGGAATTGGGTTATTCTGAGGGTTTATTGACTTTAGTACGAGAGAGTCGTGCAGCGATTGAAGCAGTAAAAAGAGAAAAAGAAGCAGTGCGGCAACGGGAATTTGAACAGGCACAAGCATTAGCGGTTGAAAAATCTAAAGCAGCTAAAAAGGCTATAGGATTTACGGTAACAGCACTTTTAATTGCTACGGTGGCAATTTTCTTTTTCATTGATTCTAAACAAAAAGGTGAAGAATTAGAGAAAAATATCGTAAAAGTAGAAAAGCAAAAGGAAAAGTTTAAAAAACAAAAGGATCAAGCCTTGCGGACTCAATCTTTGTTTTTAGCAGATTTAGCGCGACAAGAAAAAGAAAAAAGCAATTTCACCAACGGAATATTATTGGCATTAGAAGCTTTACCTAAGTCTATATCTAATCCTAATAGGCCTTATGTATTTGAGGCTGCAACTCAACTCTATAATTCAGTTATCAGACTACATGAACATAAAGTTTTCTCAGGACACCAAGATAGAGTTTACCACGCAACTTTTAGTCCTAATGGTAAATCTGTGCTAACAGCTTCTATGGATGGCACTGCCCGTTTATGGGATATTGGTGGTCAACAAAAAATTGTGTTTGAAGGACATCATGAATCTATTAGATATGCAGAGTTTAGTCCAGATGGCAAACACATTGTTACCGCCTCTAATGATAAAACCGCTCGCTTGTGGAATGCTAACACTGGTAAACAAATAACTATTTTGAAAGGTCATGAAAGTTCTGTGAGATACGCAACTTTCAGTCCCAACGGTCAATTTGTGATTACAACATCAGGCAAAAGCATGTTTAGCGAAATGGATAAGCTAGAAGAGAAAGAAGATAACAGCGCACGCTTATGGGAAGTAAAGACTGGAAAGCAACTTGCCTTATTCAAAGGACATACGGATATGGTTTGGCAAGCTGCTTTTAGTTCTGATAGTCAACGTATCGTTACCAGTTCAAGGGATAAAACTGCTCAATTATGGGATGTGGATGGCAAACAGTTAGCTGTATTGGAAGGCCATAAAAATGCTGTTTGGTACGCTACCTTTAGCCCCAATGATCAATACGTGGTTACGGTTTCTGGTCGTGAACACGGAGAAAACAGGCCACTAGAAAAAGATTACACTGCCCGTTTATGGGATGCTAATAGCGGTAAGATAATTTCTGTATTAAAAGGACATCAAAGTGATGTTTTTCATGGTGCTTTTAGTCCAGATAGCAAGCTTTTAGTGACGGCTTCTTTTGATCGCACTGCGCGTCTTTGGAATGTTGAAAAGAGTGAACTGATAACTGTTTTAGAAGGACACACGGGAGAAATTTACCACACAGCATTTAGTCCTGATGGTCAACATATTATGACTACATCCAGAGATGGCACTGTTCGATTATGGGATATCAATGATGGTAAACAAGTGGCGATTTTAGCAGGACATAACGGTTTAGTCTATCAAGCTGCTTTCAGTCCAGATGGTCAACATATAGTAACAGCAGGGATAAATGATGATTGGACTGCTCGATTATGGAATTTTACAACCAACAATCAACTTATTGTGTTATCAGATGACGAACAATTTCATGATATTGGTATCAGTCCTAATGGTCAGCGTTTAGTCACCGTTATTTATAATCGTATTCATAAAAAATATGTTATCCATTTGTGGGATTTATATAGCAAAAAACAAATCGCTATATTAGGAGAACATAAAAGCAGCTATGCAGGATTTAAAAGATTTGTTGTTAGTCCCAATAGCCAGCTCGTACTTACTATTTCAGGTGGTTCTGAGAAATCAGATAATTTTGTTCACTTGTGGGATGCAAATAGTGGTGAACAAATCACCGTGCTGGGGGTTAACAAAAATAATTTTGAATATGCTACTTTCAGTCCAAATGGACAACTGATACTTACCATATCTGATGATGAAAGTGGAATAGAAAAATCGGTTCAATTATGGGATGTCAATAGTGGCAAACAACTTTCTTTGCTTACAGGAAATGAAAGTTATGTTAGATATGCCAATTTCAGTCCTGATAGTCAACGTGTTGTCACCGCTTCATGGGATGGAACTGCTCGTCTTTGGGATGTTAATAGTGGTAAACAACTCGCAGTATTTGCAGGTAATGAAAAATACGTTGATTATGCGATTTTTAGCCCTGATGGTCAGCGCATTCTAACAGCATCAAACTCTAATAGTGATAACAATCACTACGTTAAAATGTCCATTGAATTGTGGGATATTAAAAGTGGTGAGCAACTTACTATCAAAAAATATAAAGGTTATCCATCGGAAGATTTGGCTTTTAGTCCTAATGGTCAGCAATTGGTTGCAATTTTTAATTTAAATGATAAGTACAATTATAGTGGTACTGTCCGTTTATGGGATGCTAATAATGGAAAACAACTATTCTCAATAAAAAAAAGATGGGGTTTTGCTAATGCTATATTTAGTCCTGATAGTCAAAATTTGATTATATCTGGTTATGATGATTATAATGCACAGTTATGGAATGTATCAACAGGCAAAGCTATTTATGCCATGCAAGGACATAAAGATTTCGTAAGAGAAATAATTTCAACTCTCAATGGTAAACATATTATTACAACATCAAATGACGATACAGCACGTATATGGCCAGTTTTTTCCAATGCTCAAAAATTAATTGACTATGCTAATCAAATTGTTCCGCGTTGCCTCACCCCTGAACAACGCAAACAATTCTTTTTACCACCTGAACCCAGTTACGACTTAATCGAAGAGGGAGAACAACTTGCCAAACAGGGAGATATTAAAGCGGCTACTGTTAAGTTTAAACAAGCCCAGGCCCTTGCACCTTGCCATAAGCTTTTCCCAGAAAATAAGGCACGAGAAATAGCCGCTACGTTCCTGATTGAAAAAGGAAAGGCACTCGCTAAACAAGGCAAGATTAAAGAAGCAGTTGAACAGTTCAAACAAGCACAAGCAGTGGATGGTCGATTTAAGTTTGGGAACATTGAAGATAAAGTACAGAGAATTGCAACCAAGACACTGATTGAAAAAGATAGAACCTTTGTTGAAGAAAAGAAAATTGAAGAAAAGAAAATTGAAATGAAAACCCCGTCGTATATAGTAAATCAGTTCCTCTTTATTTTTTCTGTTTCATCCTGATCATCTTAACCGGGATAGATTTCATCCTATTAAAATATCGGTAGTCTTTTAATATTATACTTAATGGGTTCGGTGGTTTTGTTGGATTATTATTCTGTAAATTCTAAAATTCTGCAAATTCTGATTCAGACAATTATAGGATTTTCAAAATGAGCAAGCGTAGGGTGCGTCCCACGCACCTTATTTTCTCGTTCCCAACTTCCAACTCGTCAGTTTCCATTGCGCATTCTTTTTTTCGTTTACAAACAGCAATAACGGCAATTAATGGTGCGTGGGACGCATCCTACGCTAGCTATCCTTCAGTCAGTGTAATCTTGTTCAAAAGAAAAAGTAAATTCACATAATATGATAGAAATACGTGAGTATATTACACCAGAAGGTACATCGCCTTTTGAAGAATGGTTTTTAAATCTGCGTGATAGAAAAGCGAAAGCGAAGATAATCACTCGACTTGGTAGAGTTGCAGCAGGTAACTTTGGTGATCATAAATATTTATGTGAAGGCGTGTATGAATTGCGCTTGACTTATGGTAAAGGTATTCATTCGCATTTATTATGGAAAAGAAGAAGACACCATTATTTTATTGCTGTTAGGTTTTGATAAATCAACTCAAACCCGAGATGTTAAACAAGCCATTGAATATTGGCACGAACATACAGGAGAATAACTATGGCAAGTCGCCCTTATAAAGCCAGTCGTTATTTAAAAAACCCCCAAGATAGAGCCGCTTATCTAAATGAAGTCTTGGAAAGTGGTGATTTTAATGCATTTTTATTAGCACTCAAAAATCTTGCTGAAACTTCCGAAGCGGATTTTGCTACCCATTTCGGTGATGAAAATGTGAAAAGTCCTAACCTTACCCATTTAAACACCTTTCTGCATGATTTAGGGCTTAGGTTGTCTATTGATGTATTCCAGCCGGCAAATATAGTTTAATTTTTGTCACCAGAAGGCATGAGAAATATTAGCTCAGTCTCTCTGATTGAAAAAGCTGTCGCCAAACAAGATGGAGGCGGCTGTTGAGCCATTTTATAGCGTTTCCCGATCTCATGACGTACAGTTATATACAGGAAAATCGAACCGCAAAATAAATTTTGCACTCCAATAGCAGCAGCAAAATAAATTTTGCAATCCAATAAACGCGGCAAAATAAATTTGGAACGAAAAGTCACCGCAAAATAAATTTGGAACGAAAAGTTACCGCAAAATAAATTTTGCACTCCAATAAACGCGGCAAAATAAATTTGGAACGAAAAGTTACCGCAAAATAAATTTTTAACTCAAATAATTTCTACTTCATTCAATCGGGAAACGCTATATTATCTTGTTTTCACACCGCTATTTGTAAAAAGGAGCAAAATAGATGGGATACCATACCGATTTCAAAGGCACATTAAAGTTTACCCACCCACTGACAGTCGAACAAAAAACCTACCTCGAAACCATTTTAGGTGAATGGTGTTTAGAGCATCCTGAATGGAATGTACCGCAGCTTCGATATGGAGTCGATTTAGAATTACTTGACGATGAATCAGGGCTACAATGGAATGGTGGCGAAAAAACGTATGATATGGATCAGATTGTGATGCTAGTCATTCGGCTTCTGCAACAAAAATATCCTGAGTTTGGACTGACAGGAAAACTGCTTGCCCAAGGAGAAGATATCGATGATCGGTGGCAACTTTATATTGAGAATGGGGAAGTCAAAACGCGAGAACTTTCGATAGAAGGAAAAGAAATTGAATGTCCTCACTGTCACCAAAAATTTGTGTATGCTTCATAGCCAAGTAGGGTGAGCAAGCTGAGAATACTTGCTGTATTCGTTCTCGTTTTTTACAAGCTCAAAAGGTGGATGAGAAGTTTGGATTATGCGCGGCGGTTAAGTACAACAGATTCGGGGATTCAACGGATTGTATTGAGGGTGATTATGGTTAGTCGCTATGTTTTTATGGGTTGAATGTGAAGAATTGCTATACTTTAATTTATCCCCCCCAATTAATCCGTTCAATCCCCAAAATCCGTTGTACTAGACTAAATTTAGCAAATTCAGACTATATTATTATATATCAATCAATGAGTTGAATTGATATTAGCACAAAAAACTTCCGGTAATTCTACCGTAATCATACTCAGGGCAAAATCCCCTATATTGCGAGTAACAATGACAGAAAGCCCCATTTCTAAAGCAATAGCATGACAAACGGCATCCTCAAAATCGCTAAATGAACTTTGTAAGGCTTGACGAATAGCGGTGTCAGTAACCGGGGCTACCTGAATTTTTTCTAACAGTTTTGTCAAAGCAATTTTGCTTTGCGCTTTTCCTACTTGTTTCCTAAGCAAATAGTCAAGCGTAGTAACCGCATGTCCAGCAATATAACCTTCTACGATAGCACTCTGTTTTTCTACGACATCAAGTGCAAGAACTGAGGCATGATAGTGTGGATGCCGTTGTAATAATACATCTAAAACCACATTGGTGTCGTATAATACGCGCTTTTTCATAGATATTTTTTCTCCAAATAAGCCACATAATCCTGTTTTATCTCATCATCGCTGACAGGAAATTCAGTTTTAGCAATACCGAGCAAACTATGCGCCCAAAAACTTAACTGTTGAACCCCTTGTTTTTCAAGGTTTTTATTATCCAATGCCAAACTTGATAAGAGTTTTTGGGCTAATTTGGCACGAATGTCAATCGGTAATCTGAGTGTTTCAGTTTCAAGTCGTTCTAGTGTTAATTCCATTTGTCAATTCCTATTACGATGTTAACCTGATTAAAAACAATATTAAATAAGTTCCCATTTACGCAAAATTCTGTCAAAACCAATCAACTTAAACTGATTGTTTACGATACTGAAACAGAGGAAATAACGCAATGGCTAACTTAGAAAAATACCGCACCTGCGTTGAACAAGCACTTAAGAACTATAGTCGTTATAAACCCGCTTATGGCGAAATAGAAGTTCAACTTATTTTTGATCAACAGCATGATCACTACCAATTAAACAACGTCGGCTGGAATAAAGATTTGCGAATCTTTGGCTGTATACTACACCTTGATATCAAAGATGAAAAGATTTGGATACAGTATGATGGCACTGAAGACGGCATCGCTGATGAATTAGTGGCATTAGGTGTTCCCAAAGAAGACATTGTGCTGGGTTTTCATCCCGCTGATAGAAGACAATACACCGGATTTGCAGTGGGTTGAAAGGAAAGCAGTGCAACTTTTTTTTATAACGCAAGAGACGCAAGAGACGCAAGAGACGCAAAAATTTCGATTTTTCTTTTTACAGCGCGTCTTTAGCGTCTTTAGCGTCTTTAGCGTCAAAGCGCGTTTATTTCTTTTTCAATCGCTAGTTTACCAGTTGTATTCGACATAAAACCCGCAGCATGAAACTTCGGTGTGCTGAGAGACGCACGGCAGTGCGTCTCTACTGTTCACATCAAAATGCAGTTAATTATGGCACTATCTGAATTTGCGGCGGTGGCTTCGGTAAATCTATTGGCAGTTCTTGTGCTATCACTTGCACACTTTTGCCCGTTTGTAAAATAGATTGGCTCATCCATTGGAAAAACGCTTTCAGCGTACCGGGCGATAATTCATCCGATTTTAAGACGATATCGGTAATGTGTTTTAAATTTGCAATATCAGCATTAGGCCCGGCGGCAAAGGCAATTATGTTAGCACTCTTTTGTTTTTTGACTTGATCAGCCGCGCTTTCCCACGCATCTGTAGGCATTCCATCCGTCATTAAAAAAACCAACGGTTTCCAATCTCCTTTTTGAACAGCAGTATTTTTGCGAACTTCTTTTTCTAAACAATCCATTAACAAGCGCAACGCGCTACCTAATGCTGTCGTACCACAGGCTTCAATCAGAGGTTCTTTAAATCGCATCAATTCAGTTAAAGGGTTCACTTGTTGAGCTGTACTATGGAATGTAATAACCGACAGATAAACGGTTTCTATCGCCATCGGTTCACTGCTTAAATCATCCAATAAAGCCCTTAATCCTTGTCGGACTTGTTCAATCGGTTGCCCTGTCATGGATGATGAGCAGTCTAGTAATAAATAAACAGGTAAACGACGTATTGACATTAGAGGCTTCTGTTATGTTATTGTTGTAAACGAGGAAGGGTTGATAAAGTACAAAATCATTTTTTCTGCTTTTTTTTTAACACAGAGAACACAGAGTACCACAGAGTGCCACAGAGAATAACTCTTTGATTTTTATTGATATTGTGATATAAAATACAGCATAAATGTGTGTGTGTTTGAAAAAAAAACAAACTGATTTTCAAGCAAAAGTTGAGGCAAACAAAAACTTTTGCTTGAAAAGGTGGTAAGCGCTTTTCAAATAGAGAGATTGCTGAAAAATAATTTCACAGGTATTCGCCCTTTTGAAATTCAAAATCCTTTCATAAGCAAACAATCCTTGTCGTTATTTATCAAAATGCTCTACAAACCGTTTTTTCAAATTGTTTTATTAATGATAGCCTTACCAGTCAAGGCCGAAGTGAGCCTTGATGGTACCCTCGGCCGTAGCGGCCCTTTACCCGGCCCTGATTATCAAATTTGTGCCGATTTAGGCCAACAACACGGGGGCAATCTTTTCCATAGTTTTCAATACTTTAACTTGCAAAGCCATGAAAGTGCCCATTTTTCGGGCCCTTCCAATGTTAATAATATTTTCAGTCGCGTCACGGGTGGTAATCCTTCAAACATTGATGGCCTCATTCGATCAAGCATGCCTCATGCTGATCTGTATTTTTTGAATCCATCTGGCATTCTGTTTGGCCCTCATGCAAGGCTAGATGTACAAGGGAGTTTTCATGCTAGTACTGCTGATACGATCCGTTTGCAAGATGGGGGGCAATTCAATGCGCGTCTGCCTTCAAACAGTTTATTGACTGTCGCGCCCCTTCAAGCTTTTGGCTTTTTAACGGATACACCAGCTTCTATTACAACTCAAGACAGCCAGTTGTCTGTTTCCAATAATCAAACTTTATCCCTGATTGGTGGCGATTTACACTTAAAAGGTGAATCCCCTATCCAACTTGACGAAAAAGGGTTTGCAGCCATATCGGCTGAGTCTAAACTCACGGCCCAATTTGGACGAATTAATTTGGCCAGTGTCGCTTCAAGTGGTGATGTTATCCCAACTGATTCGGGATTAGATTTAAAGGCAAAAGGGGGAATAATCACGGCTAACAACACCTTAATTGATGTCAGTGGTAGAGGTGGGGGCAGTGTTTTTATTCGTGGTGGACAGTTTGTGATGCAGGATGCCGTTATTCAAGCCAATACGCTGGCCGATCAAAATGGTCAAGGCATTGATATGCAATTAAGCGAATTTGTTAATATCAATGGGCAAACACAAGCTGTTTTAATTAAAACCTTTGGTAGTGGCAATGCCGGCCCCCTTCGCATTGTGACTCCTCATTTAGAAGTGACTGGAAGTGCCATTAAGACTGATAGCCTTGGAACCGGACAGGCGGGACAGATTGAAATTCAAGCGAAACAGATAGTGTTTAAAGACGGGGGTTCTATGGCCTGTGATACATTTGGAGCAGGGCAAGGTTGTGATTTACACCTTAAAGTTGAAGAAGGGATATTGCTAAGCGGGCAAGGCCAAGGTACGATTACCTACAACGGTCTGAAATTTACCGACTATCCCAGCAGAGTGGCTACAACCACTTATGGCATCGGTGATGGGGGACAAATTGTTATTGTGACAAAAAATATTGAGGTAGTGGGCGGTATTATCAGCGCGGCCAGCTTTGGCGAAGGCCATGCCGGTGATATCACTATTCATGCTAAGCAAGGTTTGGTGAGTAATGGGGGGGTGATAACGACTGCGGCTTTTGTCAAAGGAGAAGCGGGCATTATTAGCCTTACCCTAACCGATCAGTTCTTGATTACGGGTAAACGCTTAGGTTCTTATGTTACACCTACGGGTATGAAATTTACTCATAATCAAAGTGTTATTGGTAGTTTTTCCCTTGGAAATAGTCAAGAGAGTCAGGCCGGTCATATTATTATTTCGGCCGACACCCTGCGCTTAGAAAATAACGCTATGATTTCAGCCGCCACTTTAGGTGATAACACCACAACAGGCGGTAATATAACCCTTAAAATCAATGATTTATCTATCAAGCAAGGCGCACAAATCAATAATAGTAATGCGGCCTTTATGGGAGAAGAATTTTTCATAGGGAATGCTGATGGAGGAGACATACAGGTTGTGGCTGATAATATCACCATATCAGGCATCAATGACAAAGGCGTGCCCAGTGGCCTCTTCAGTAATACCTTCAGTGCTGGCCAAGGTGGCAATATTGAAATACAAGTTGAGAACCTAAAACTGAGTGAAGGTGGAAAAATTTCGGCCAATAGTCAAATAGGGAATGCAGGTCAGATTACCATAAAGGCTTCGACAATAAACTTAAGCGGTAATAGCACAATCAGCACTGAGGCCCAAAATGCCGACGGGGGCAATATTATTATAGAAATATCAGGGTTATTCTATTTACAAAACGGTCAAATAACAACCAGTGTCAAAGGGGGTAAAGCTCAAGGTGGCAATATTACCCTTGAAAATCCGCTATTTGTTATATTAGATCATGGCCAAATTAAAGCACAGGCGAATGCGGGGAAAGGTGGGAATATTCAGATCACCTCTCACCGATTTATTGCTTCTCCTTGTAGTCTGGTGAGTGCGTCTTCCGCATTAGGCATAGACGGTGAGGTTAAGATCAATTCTCCAGTCATCAATATGGATGAATTTTTAGTCGTGTTACCAGGTGGTTTTGTTGAGCCGAGTATGAAAGGTTGCGATATCCAAGATATTGAAAATCAGAGCACTTTTAAAATTCATTTGGCACCAGCTCGGCCTGTGCCTTTTTTCAAAAAATGGTAGTCCCTACAAACAATGGTTAATGGTTATTTGATAACCCGATTTTCTATTCTGTCCAATTGACATCACCCATGCCAGCTTTCATCTTGATATTCAGATCATATTGAAAAGTGGTGGGTTGGGCATTCCATAGTTGTGCTATTGCTCTACCCACCCTACAATTCAACATTTAACCCTTCGCGTAGTTGGCTATTCTTTCGTCATATATTCAAATCCTTCAAACATCTCATGAATAGATTTTAGCACATGAAAGAAACCAAATATTATCACGCCATGACGGCTGCCAAAGTTACCATTCATAATATCTTCAGATAATGTATCCCATGCTTCATTTAATCCAGAGAGCAATAGGATGAGGCCAATAATGATATTGACATACGGACTTTCGACAAATTTTTTGAGGGATTTCATGGTAGTGTGTACCTCATTTGATATGCTATTCAAAAAAATTCTTCAACACAGAGAACACAGAGTACCACAGAGTGCCACAGAGTGCCACAGAGAATAAGTCATTTTTAATTATATTGTGATACAAAATACTTTGTAAATGTATGTGTTTTTACCCGAATTTGAAAACTGATAGGGGGGTTATCGGGTTAAAATATTTTAGGAAACACTGATTATCATGATAAGATATTATCCTTTCTTATAAACAATCCTTGTAGTTATATATATTATCCTTTTTTATAAACAATCCTTGTCGTTATATAAATATTGATATGTCTACTGTACTCGTACCCCTCGCTCAAGGTTGTGAAGAACTAGAAGCTGTCACAATCATCGATCTCTTGCGTCGCGCTGGTATTACTGTCGTCACAGCGGGCCTCGATAAAGAACCTGTTCAAGCCAGTCGTGGTGTCATGTTGATACCTGATACCACATTAGATGAAGCGATTAAACAAAGCTTTGATATGATCGTTTTACCTGGTGGCTTACCCGGAGCGGATCATCTCAATAATGATCCCCGGATTCATCAATTGCTCAAAGACATGTATCAACAAGGCAAATACACGGCCGCTATTTGCGCCGCGCCGAAAGTCTTAGCGAATGCCGGCCTGTTAGCCAATAAAAAGGCCACCAGTTACCCAGGCGCGTTAGACAAAATGTCAGTGCCTCATCCACATTTTGTCGATGCGCCCGTGATCAAAGATGGACAAGTGATCACTGGAAGAGGCCCTGGTACTGCTATGGATTTTACATTAGTGCTCATTGAAACGCTCGTCGGCCATGAAATCCGCGCTCAAGTCGAAGCCGCTTTAGTACGTGCCACGTAGGGGTAATGCGGTTGCTCGTTGAAAAATCGGGCAACCACAAGGGATTGCCCCTACAATAAATAATTGAATATCAAAATTAAAAATCAAATTCACGCAAAAACTTTTTCACGCTAAAGTTTCGCGGAGCGAAACTTTAGCGTGAAAGCGTGAATTACTTATTCTCTGTGGTACTCTGTGGTACTCTGTGTTCTCTGTGTTGAAAAGTCTCTACTCAACAAAGAAATGCAAGGGCCGTTTTCCGTTAAAAATGACGCTACCTTCTTTTAATCGGTAACCGACTAAAACCTTAAATTCACCGGGTAGGTGACTCAGATCACCTTCATAAATCAGAATCTCTTTCTGTTTCGCGCCTTGATAATGGGCTGCCGCTGGTAGGCCGCTGATATCGGCACCATCCCAAGTTACCCATTCTTGCGCGTCGCGCAATAAAAACTGGGTTTCTTGACTATCGGCTTTGTCATAGAAGGCGACGATCAGAATATCAGCGGCTAATCCAACATGTTTGGGATCAACCGTCAATGTCATTGTCAAATGGACATTTTGTGCTTGTTTCTGAGAGAGTCTGACATCGTTGTGCTGTAATTTGCCGGAACTGCGAATCTGTCCG
Source organism: Candidatus Parabeggiatoa sp. nov. 3 (assembly GCA_003645185.1). Taxonomy (GTDB): domain Bacteria; phylum Pseudomonadota; class Gammaproteobacteria; order Beggiatoales; family Beggiatoaceae; genus Parabeggiatoa. Next base: position 20,879 of record QNEL01000003.1, on the reverse strand, counting down.
GTAAAACAAGCTTGACTGTCCGCTATTTTGCCGCGTGTGTTGATTCTTAATCCCTGACGTTCCGGCGTTTTCTCTTCTAAATAGCTAACCTGTTTACCCAAAATGACGTTATCAATCACGGTGCAGGGGGCGAGTCTGATATTGGCTACATGGGCCGGTGCTACTGCATCAAGGCCTATCAAATAACCTTGCACTTTGGCACCTCCACCATTAAATTGGACGTTGGGTACTAACAGCACATTTTCAAAAATCACGTTGCCTGAACGTACTGTGATCTCTTCGCCCAAAATCACGTCTTTTACTTGACTCTTGCCAGCGATTTTCACCTTGTTTAATAAGGCTGGTGCATCTGGATTGCCTTGGATTTGACCCGACAAATTGAGGCCCGTCATCTGAGTTTCTGCTGCTAAATCAACATCTTGGATAAGACACCTGACAAGGCCTGTGTGTTGAATACGGCCTGATAAGGTGCCACCGGTTATTGTGCCTCCGCGACATTCAAAATCAGCCATCAATCCTTTATTGGTGATAAACCCGGTGACAATGCCACCTGTCATGACACTACCTGAGTCAATATTCAGATTAGACACGCGGCCGCGATTCGTTATCGTGCCGTCGAGGTTGCCATTAGACAGATCACCTTTTGTGTCAATAATCAAATCACGCAGGATTTGCCATTGGGCATTGCATTTCCAATCGACTCGGCCAACCGTAGGGCATATCCGTACCCCTTGCACAAAGGGTTGGGGTTCTGAAACCACCGTGGTTTTGCCCAGTATCGGATCATAAGTTTCAAAAATGGCTTGACAAGTTAAGGCCTGGTTAATCTTTGTCGCGACGCGATGCTTCGCGTCTCTATTCTTCGCGTCGAGACGAAGGCAATCACTTTCCCACTGGCTAAAACGATAACCTTCGGCCGGTGTGGCGGTAAGGATGATATCTGTGTTTGGTGCGAATAAAGCGACGCATTCATTGCCACATTGAATGCCTTTCGGTTGACTGGTTACTGTACCCATGCCAACTATTGAAACGCTCAAGGTGTTGGGTGTGCCATATTCCCAAATGGGCGTGACGGCTGGTGTTAAGGTGCTGGGCGTGCCTAAGTCATCTTCTGGGGATGGGGTTATGGGAGCAAAAATCGCTTTGCAGCTTTGATCCGTCGTCATCAAAATCGGGCCAAAGCAATCGCCTTCCCATCCTTGAAATTGCCAACCGTTGTCGGGGGTAGCTGTTAGCGTCACCGTTTTACCAGCTTCAAACGTGTGCGTACATTGAATACTGTGTTGGCTATCACACTGCAATCCTTCAGGTAGACTGCTGATTGTGCCATTGCCAACTTGGGTGACGGTTAAGACGCGCCCTTTTGGCAAGCCTGTTGTGTCTTCAGATGTTGTGCCGGGTGATGTAGGCTTTGTTTCGGGTGTCACTACAGGGGGTGTTGTTTCTGGCAGAGGCGTTACCACAGCGGGTGTTTCTGGTTGAGGTGTCACGACAGGGGGTGTTTCTGGCTGAGGTGTTACCACCGGTTTTTTGCTAAAGTGAGCTTGGCACTTCTTTTTACGATCCATCTCGACAATCCCTTCCTCATTGCAATCAATGCCCCAGCGCGTAAATTGCCAACCGTCATCAGGGGTGGCTGTCAGTTTGACTGTTTCCCCTCCTTTAAAACTGTGCTGACAGTGCTTACCCGTTTTATCACAAATAATCCCTTCTGGCGTACTATGAACTGTGCCGTTGTTCACCTTGAGTACCGTCAGCGTTTGAGGTATTGATTCAAAAATGGCTGTACACGATAAATCGCGGGACATTAAAACATCACCCTCTAAACAATCATCCGCCCCTTTCCAGCCTTTAAACTGGGAAGCTGTAGCGGCCGTGGGTATCAGTTTGACTGAGCGATTGAATTCAAAATCGTGTTGGCATTGGCCCTTAATGGCCTCACAATCTAGGCCTGTCGGGTTGCTCGATACGCGGCCTTGGCCGTCACCTTCAAAGACGATTGTCACGGTTTTCGAGGCAGGTACTGAGCTTGAAGAACTTCCACTGCTTGAGGGCGGTGGTGATGTCGGTGCTGGTGTCGCAGGCGGCGGTGGACTGTCATTGTCGGTGATGTTGACGGTTACATCCCCTAACGTTAATGATGTCGGATAATTCGTATCGTTTACAGTACCACTAATAGCATGAGTTATCGTACTACTGTGGCTACCTTCAATGTTAGAATCATCAATGGCTCTAACTGTGATGGTTTGGGCAGTATTCCAGTTGCCATTGGTGAAAGTCAAGGTGACGGTATTACTAAAGCTTGTACTACCATCCTTATTGATTTCGGTTTGCGTATCAGCCGTGACAGTCATTTCTACATCGCCAGTTGGTTGACTGCTTAACTTAATGTCATAACTACCGGTTGCACCTTCAGTAATACTTATGCTACCACCTAGACTAGCACCATCAATACCAGCAGTGTCATCATCTTGCACGGTCACTGTGACATCAGTTGGAACAATATTATTGTAATCAGCATCCGAACTTGTGCTCGTACCAATTTGAATTGTGCAAGTTTGATTGCCATCAATGCCATCATCGTTTTGTGCTGTCACCGTGAAAGTTGTGCCGGTATTCCAGTTGGCATTAGCAATAGTCGTTGAGGTAGGTGAAACACTACATTCAGCATTACTCGCTGATATGGAATTGATAGTGACATTGGCACTGCCACTGGGTATCGTGTTCAGTTTAATCGTAAAACTGCCTGTACCATTGGGTTCGCTAATGGTTAAACTGCTAGGTGTCGGGATTATTCCCGGACTATCATTATCCCCAGTCGTGACACTAACCGTTTTATCTGCCAAAGGATCATATTGATCATCACTATTGGCATCATCCACACTGAGCGTAATGCTTGAAGTTTGGTCACCATCAATTAGTGTTTCCTCCACACCTGTAAGCGTCAGCGTTTGGGCGGTATCCCAATTACTTGAAGTAAACGTCAAGGTTGTTGGTGAAACCGTGACTTCACCAGTATCGCTACTACTGACAGTCATTACGACATTGGAAGCAGGTTTGCTATCCAAAACCAGTGTGAACGTGTCGGTAGTACCTGATTCATTCACCGAAGCGGTTGTTTTGCTTAAACTAAAACCAGCCGTGTCATTATCGGTAATCGTCAAGGTTGCATTGTCACTACCCGGCGCAATGATATAACCGTTATTTGCCGAAGTGAGCGTGAGTTTCACAGTTTCTGCATCATCATCTATTGAGTCATCTTGGGCTGGAATATCTAATGTAACTTTGCTGACATCAAAGACGATATCAGTAATAGTAAAGCTATTAGTATTAAAAGTAATACTAGGCTCAGTGCTGCTAATATCATAATCATCAGAAATCGTCGCCGTTCCAGCCGTCGTTGAGTAATTGATTGTCAAGCTCTCAGTCGCCAGTAATTTAGGAGTTAAGGTAATTGTAAAAGTACCTACTGTACCAGCTTCAGTCGGTGTGGTACCGACCGCGATACTGATTTTGCTGGCTTCATAAGCACCCACATCACAAGCCGTTGCCCGAGTTATGCCACGTTGGTCATTCGTAAGGCAACCACTGCCAGCACTGACAACCGTAGCTGGCGCACCTGTGAGTAAGGCATGAGTTTGAGTGGGGCCGCCATTACTTCCTAAGTTATCTAACCAACTGATTGAAGCAATGGTTTTACCATCATTCGAGGTACAATCAGAACCTAAGCAACTGGTAGTGTTTGTATCTATAGTGCCAGTAACATCTTTGTTGTCGTTGGAAGTATTGCCTACGATCAAAGTATTTTTCAAAGTCAATGTAGTGCCAAGATTATTAATACCACCGCCCTCACCATTAGGAGCTGCGTTATTACTGACTGTGCTGTTGTTTAGGGTTAACGTATCATAGTTACGGATACCACCCCCAAAATGATTAGTAGCCGTATTGCCGCTGATTGTACTATTATTTAAAGTCAGTGGCCCAGAATTATTAATAGCACCACCGCCACTTTGAGCAGTATTACCACTGACCGTACAATTGTTAAAAGTAAGTGTTCCAGCATTGTTAATACCACCACCATCAGTTTGAGGAACATTTGTACCATCCGCAAGCCCATTGCGAATGGTTAAGTAGTTCATTTCCACTGTTTTACCAAAATCAATCTTAAACAAAGGATGATGATTATTACCATCTACAATCGTGTTGGTAGTGCTGTCTCCGGTGATAGTGACATCTTTGTCGAGGGTGATCATGGTTGTTTCGATATAAGTCCCTGCCGCAACATTGACGGTTCCACCATCAGCAACTTGTTGAATACCCTTGGTAAGCGTTAAATAAGGAGTGCCTGAACTACCGTCACCAGTATTGTCATTACCTGTACTACTGACATATACCACATTTTTTAAGGTGGTGGCATTGGCTGTCGATGGTGTACCATCCGTCTTGTAATCAATGTCAGAACCGCTATTGGTGTAAGGGTAAACCTTGAAATAATACTGCGTACCCGAATTCAAGCCTGTCCATTCTGCACTTCCGTTCCCTTGAGCAATGTTTTGTACACCACCGTCGCTGCAATCAGTATCGTCAGTTTGGGCAGTCTTATCAACCGGATCGGTGAATGAATCGCTGGTGTTACACATTACCAAATACCCTGCTGGTAATTGGGTACCAGTAGAGTCGGTCCAACTTGTGGTGATTTTACTGCTAGTGTTCGCGGTTGCAGTGAAGCTGGTGGGATGGTTGGTTGGTTCTGGGCTAGGCGCACACGTTGCAGAAATATTATCTAAGTCAACGTTTTTGAAGGTTATATTTGACGCTGCCCCCCCACCATTATCAGGGTTAAGAATCATTTCAATTTCTGAGATGCCGCTGGCACCAGAAAAACTACCAAAAATGTCTGCGAGTGTTTTGGGGGTATTTGCTACTAAGATGTAAGGATTTGAGGCTAGTGATAGGCTCGTTATCGTTGTGCCACTTGAGTTCTTAAAATTTATATCAAATTGCTTAAATGTTGTGTTGTTATTATAAGAATAAAGACGCAGCTCACCCACATTAAACTGGCAAACACTGGAACCTGCTTTGATCACAACCTTCTGTGATTCACCCTCGTTAGAATTATTCGGATATATCTCGTCGTTTCCCGCATCCTTGAATATGTTGCTCACCACCAAACCTGCGGTGCCAACTGTCTTGAAACCGCTGCCACCACTGTCATCAATACCGCTCAAACTGCTCCAATTATAGGTTGTTGCTTGTGCTTGTAATGGGCTTAGTATTGTCAAGAACAGCGCAATAAATAAAACGATGATGTACACAGAGAGTCGGTTTGTCTCTCGCATTAGGCTTTCTCCGGTGTTTCGTTTACAAAAAGGGGGTAGAAATACTTTGCCACAAAAGGCAGGTATTGAAAAATGCGCGATTTTGGAGTGCGTACCAAAGCGCAATAGTAGTACGCATCTGTTTATCAACGCGGTGGCAAAGCGATAAAACCATAGCCACAGTTGATTGACGAGCGCACTTGTGGGCCCGTATCGGGTTTGCGGTTTGAATGTATGAGGTAACATGATGTTTCTCCTCGGTTGAGTGAATGTGAGTACAACGGATGATCGAGCGAAGCTCGTTACTTCGTTTGACGGAGTCAACGGATTGCCTCAAGGACAAAATGTGAGGCGCTTGGGGGCCCATAATCTGCCCGGTAATGGCGCAATAAGGAGCGTGCCGTAATATACCCCAGAACGATCAGTCGAAGATCAAATAAACGCAAAAGACTCAGACGCAAGAGTACTCGACATCAGTTTACGTTGATGGCTTCGCCTTGCCAGGCGCAACTCCCTAAACCGTTATACTCGACACCGCTACAAATTGAGTTTTTTATAAAAAGCTCAAGTGATGAACGGTGAAAAGTATTAAATCACAGAACGGTATCATCAAATTAAGGAGCCGCTTCATTCGTATTATCGACTGGCTTTGGTGACTGTTTTTGATAGGGTTGTCTTGTCTGCAAATAAGGAACCACTTGATAATGTTTCTGATTAAAGGTGTATAGCGGTACCCCTAGCTCAATTGCCGTTTGTGCAATAAGTAAGTAGGTACGCAAAAGTTTATTAACATTTTGTAGTTCAGCGAGGGCTGGTGGGCAGCAAAAACACGCTACCCACCATTTCACGCGCGCGGTGAAGCTTCGCTCAACAAAGCGCGTGAAATACAGAACATGTTAAAAGATTTATGCGTACCTACTTATCATGGTTTTGGGCCCAATTGTGAGCCCGTTTTGAAAAGTATTGATTATTTTTGGGATAATGCGGATAACTCGTCAGAGGAAAGGCCCGTCAATTCGGCAATTTCGGTTATAACCCTTGGATAACATTTTGCGGGCGGTTTCCAAAGTTCTTTGTTCAGCAGCATTGGCACGTTGTGTTTCAGCTTTAGCTTGTTGTTCAGCGATTTTAGCCCGTTGTGCTTCGATATCTCGTGCTTCTTGTGGAGTGGGCAATAATGCCCCGCTTAATTAATGTTTCCCAGCGTAGCCAAACCGCTTCAATACCTTCATAGACACCATGCCAGCGAGTTAAGGCTAATCCCAAACTGCCGCTCACCAACCGATTTTTGGCATCTGGTGACATTCGTTCATAACGGTTTTTTTTTGAGTTCAAAACCGGCCCAATCTTCTGCATTAAACGGATCAAACCAATAATATTCAGGCACTCTCAGTTTGTTCTGGTAAATTTGCTTCTTTTTGCCTTTATCCTAGTTATTAATATTTTGCCACGGAAAAACACGGACAAACACTTCAATATTCCGTGCATTGAAGTGTCATTCCGTGGCTAATATCCCAATTCTTTCATTCTCAATTACCCAAGTGTCCAAAAACTATAGACATTATTTACGCGGCAGCAAACTCGGTATAAGGACGTACTTCTTTTGGTTTGAAACCTAAGACAATGTGTTCTTTTGGAACACCGGCTTCTAGCAAATCAGTCGCAATACCTTCTTCGGTATCGTCATTTTGAATCCAAATTTTGTCGTTGATGATTTCGAGATGGATTGGGGCGTTGTGAATATATTTATCATCATACCAACCGATATCAAGCAACATGTAGCTGTGTTGTGATTCATCAAACAAAGTTTTAATACTCACACCGCCTTGCGTGTAATATTCAGCGTAATCGTGCAAAATTTTTTTAATCGTCTGACTATAATTCAATCGGGTATCCATTGAGTAATCACCTCACTTTCTGCATTAAAGATTAATATTAGTTCAATGTTCAACGTAGGGCTCCCTGCGTGTTTTTGTGCCGGCCCCATTTATATGAGGAATGTTCAATGTAGGGCTCCCTGCGTGTTTTTGCAGCCCACCATTTATATGAGGAAAGGATGATGGATTTTTCCTTCGATGAGATTAAATTTAAGGTGGGCAACAAAAAGACGTTACCCACCCTACGTTAATTTGATATTTTCATCCCAGTACAACAACGCGAAGCGTTAGAAAAACTCTTTACTTCAACAATAATTTGTCGTCACTTTTTCTCAGCACTTATCACACGTTTGACACCCAAATCAGCAAAGAGAACCTTTTTTCCTAATTTAAAACTGAATTGATCATGCGTAATTGTCCAACCATCTTTAATTAAAGCGCGTTTCACCGTATCGTGGTAAATGTCTTTTCTTGGCATTATTTTGGTTATCAGTAAGTCAGGTAGGGTGGGCAAGTGTTTATTTGCCCACCAATAAAATTAGAGATGAAAGGAACCAGACCGATCTTGCTACTTATCAAAGGTTTCGGTCGGGGTTGTAAACCCCGACCAGCAAGGACTTAAGGGCAATCCGTAGGGTTGCCCTCACGGAAAAGCTTAAGTTAATGTAGTGAGTCGACGCCCAAAAATTAATTCGTTTAGCACCAAAATTAGCTGTACTCATTCAACCATTAATTTCTGGATGGAAACTTGCCCACAATGGCAATAATGAAATATACCGCTAGGAAGGGAGGCATATTCTCGTGAGGATGACCACTACCCGTTTTACCAAGAATAGCTGAATTCATAGGCGTGTTGGGCGAACTATCAGTATAGCTATGGGTTCTTGCCTTATCCGGCCATGTCGCGTTGCTAGGATCTCCAGTATTGGGCCCCTCAGAAGCTGCTTTTACGACATGACTATGCGCCGGCAAATTATCAGTATGCAAAGGCGCATTTTCCACACCACCCTTCTCGCCCCAGGAATAATTGGTCAGTTCATCTCCTTGGCCCGCGCCTATAGGAAAACGACTTTGCAGATTGGGTAGGGCAAAGTTGGTTTGATCACCACCAAACGCGTTCCCAAGAAGCGAATAGAGGCTGTTATGTTGTTGAGCGTTAAGCATACTTCCATCGCAGAGTGCCCAGCCTTTTGGCGGAAAGTCAAAAGCTACCATTTTTATTTCACCGATGAACGGTTTAGACATAATGTTTCTCCTTTTATCAGTTATCAGTTGGTTATTGAAAATTGCTTGTTGTTACGGGTTACAAAAACAAAACATCAGATTACAATGCTATACGGGGGTACGCCGCCAATGCGGAATGGCTTCTGGCGTGTTGTACCAGTTTTCTCCATCTGGCGAGTGTAACGCAAAATGAGTGTTGTGTGGCCCATTGACTTCTGCGTACAATAAATCACCGCGTTGTTCACCATAAGTCACGGTGCATTCTGTCTGTTTGGCTAATTTCTCCTGCCAATTGTGAGGGAATGTGGGGTGAGTTTGCGGTTTAGCTTGGGCTACCCCGATACTCCCCACCACGCCACCTGCTGTAGCGGCACCGGCTGCTAAGGTTGTGAGTACATTACGTAATAGTTTACGTCGTTGCATAGAGAATTACCTCCGGTTTTGGTTAATGAAAAATCAAAAAAAACTTGCGACGGCTTTCGTTCCAAATTTATTTTGCGATAGCGCGATAGAAGTGTACTGGGCCGTTGTACTCAACCGAAATTGATAATGACCTATTTTTTTGAATACGCCCGTTGTGCTTTAGCTTGTTGATTGAAAGAAAAATAAACGCGCTTTGACGCTAAAGACGCTCCTCTATGTCAAGAATTAGCTTCGCGTTTGAAGTTTCAAAGTACGATCTTAATTAACCACAGTGCCATGGGAATGCACACTACAAAAACAGGGACGAACAGAGGCCTTCGCAAAATAACATGCACTCATTCGCGCGTCGCAAAATAAATTTGGAACGAAATTCGCGCGTAAGCAAAATAAATTTGGAACGAAATTCGCGCGTAAGCAAAATAAATTTGGAACGAAATTCGCGCGTCGCAAAATAAATTTGGAACGAAATTCGCGCGTCGCAAAATAAATTTGGAACGAAATTCGCGCGTAAGCAAAATAAATTTTGTTGAAATATTTAAATCAGCGCCGTCATGAGAATCAGCGCAATCAGCGTTCTATCGGTGTAGAGACGCATTGCAATGTGCCTCTACTCATTTTCCGTTTCCTGTTGAATACTACACTTTTCAGAATAATATTAAAAATGAGTCATTAAGAAATAATATTAAAAATGAGTCATTAAGAATTGCCTTCTACCATCCAAAAACCTTTTGAATGGGCAGGCGAATATCCATAATCTCATCAATCACTTCAGTATCATTCATACCAAACGTTTTGAAGTTTGAGGGCTGTGAATAGATGGCGATGGCCCTGATTGCGGGTGTCACCAACCAACATGATTTAATGCCAAGCGCAAAATAGGCCTTAAACTTGGCTAAAATATCATCAATCGTTTGCTTGGGTGACAAAACTTCAATGGCCAATAAAGGCATTTCGGTCATTTTTAAAACGTCATCTGGACTACTCAATTGACGGCGGCCTTGATAAAGGCACACATCCGGTTTAAGTTCCTCTTTAGCCTTGAGTCCAAATTGGCTTATATCGATTTGGCTGATATCCAAACTTAATTCGACTGCCGGCGTGAATCTCTCATCATTGAGTAACATCCCAGTTATCTTGGCCTGTACAATGCTATGATTGATTGAACCCATTTCTTTTAACACCTCATTTTCTCGTTTTATCAGCTCACTCATATCTAGTCTCTTTTATCAGTTATCAGTTATCCATTATCAGTTATCAACTAAGCTCAAAAAATAACTTCCTCTAACACACCCCTAACCTTTCCCAAGAGGGGTTTATGCATAGTAAACCTGAGGCTCAACAAATATTAATAAACTTTAACAAAAATAAGTCTCAAATGAAATATAGAGTTAACTCTTTTCTTGACAAATTATAAATTTTTTAGTTACCTCCCGTTTTGGTTAATGAAAAATCAAAAAAACGGGCGACTTTTTTCGTTCCAAATTTATTTTGCGACGGCCTACCTTTTTTTTGGGAATGCGCCCTACAGTTTGTACGAAAAACAAGACAAGCGAAAATTCAGAATGGTGGGCAACAAAAACACGTTTCGCGCCAAAAGTTGAGGCAAACAAAACTTTTGGCGCGAACCCACCCTACATTGATTTGAATGTTAAGAAAATATGGCTTGATAGTACATGCCGTTTGCCTCTTTGCGATAAGGAATTAAAAAAACAGGGATGAGGCCTTTTTTGGGATGTGCTAATTCGTAAGTATCTTGACAACGTTGAATTCCACTGGCATCTCGAAACTGGAGCCAAAAATTATCACGATAGCCTTTGAAATGAGATGGGCCCGTTATTTCTGCTTGAATCAGTTCTAACTCAGCCGATTCTTCTTCTGACACTGTCATTTTGAAAATGTGGTTGAGATAGGGCGCAAAATCCTCATACGTCAGAACATCATTAGATTTTGTGGGATCAAACATTCAAGTGTTCTCCTGTTCAGTTGATTTGGGTTGCCAACACATTAAGTAGTAAATCCCATTTTGTTCAATATACTGAAAATCTAAGCGTTGATACAAGCGAAGTGCTGGATTATAGGGCTCAACATGAAGCGAGACTTTTTGATTATGCGCCTCCGCTTCTGCCATTAACTGTTTAATCAAAAATGAACCCAAGCCTTGATTACAATAGGCGGGTAATAGGGCAATATCTATAATGCAAATTTCTGATGGGCTGCGATGTACATAAAGTCGCCCAATGGGTTGATTGTCTAATAATAAGAGAGCAAAAGTGGCATCATGATAATAACTGATGTAATGATGATGCTGGGCCTGAAATTGTTGGGCAATAAACGCGGCTTTGTCTTCAAAAGTCCAATCAACGGTAGTGAGTTCAGGCGCACGAGTTGTGCCATATAAATGCTGTAAAAAGGGCATATCGCTTGTTTCGATAGGCCGTTTTGTGATTTGATTTGGATCAAGTGGCATTAATTAAAAAAAATCCTCCTTGAGACATTGGGTAATGTTACACCCTTTAGTAATGTATGTAGGGTGGGTAACGGGTTTTTGTTGCCCACCATCTAAGCTTAAAGGGCCGGCAACAAAAACACGTTACCGGCCCCCTACAAATCTTATTTAAATCAAATATTCATGCAATCGGGAAACGCTATATATAATTTGTTAAAAAACTTTTGTTTATACTGCACATGGGCATAACTTTTCACGCAAAAGTTTTGCGCGCAAAACTGTATTTCACGCAAAAGTTGCCTGCAACTTTTGCGTGAAATGTGAAAAACTTTTTCAGATCAATTTGGTGGGCAACAAAAACACGTTTCGAGGTTGAAGTTTTTGCGCGCAAAAACTTCAACCTCGAAAGGAGCCCTACAATTCCCTAAAGTCATTTTTAAAAAAAGTTAAGTTTATCGTCTCGTTGAGTATACCTACTTATATAAGCCAATGGCAAAATGATTTTTCAATATCATTTCAAAAGGTTCTAATTCTCAATATTTCAGATCATTATGGCAAAAGGGCAACCACAAGGGATTGCCCCTACAATTGATTGCGAATAACTGTTTTTAATTCTTCAATATCGGATCGCAAGGCGCGAATTTCTTGTTGCAAGATTTCTGTTTCTGAATGCGCTGTGACTTCCAGAATGGGGTTTTTTTCAGTTTTCTGCTGTTCATGAAGATTTTGCATGGTATCAACAATTATGGCAATAAAGAGGTTGAGCATGGTAAAGGTGGCAAGCAGAATAAAAATGATCAAAAATAACCACGCATAAGCAAATTTATCCGTTAGGGTGTCAGCAATGTTTGCCCAACCTTCTAGGGTCATAATTTTAAAGAGGGTGTACATTGAGTTGCCTAATGTGCCAAACCATTCTGGAAATTCTGGCCCAAATGTTTTTGTGGCAATGACGGCAAAGATGTAATAGAAAAGTAGAAATAGGACGAATATGGCACCAATGCCTGGAATGGCTTTGAGTAAGGCTTCTACGATAAAACGCAGTTGTGGTATGAGAGATATTAAACGTAATACCCGCAGAATACGCAAAACTCGTAAGACTGAAAAGACACCACTTGATGGCATTAAGGCGATGAGAACAATTAAAAAATCAAATATATTCCAGCCACTTTTAAAAAATCGCCAGCCATAAGCATACCCTTTTAAGGTGAGTTCGATTACAAATACACTTAAAATCCCTTGATCTAAGAAATGTAATATGTGGCCGTATTGCTGAACAAGGCGTGGTGCGGTTTCCATGCCTAAGGTGATCGCGTTAATTAAAATCAGGCCAATAATGAAATTGCGTACTGGTTTTGATTCAACCCAATTGCCGATTTGAGTACGCAGGGTGTGTGTTTCATTTTTGTCCATCAATAGGGTTCCTACCTTATCAGTTATCAGTTATCATTAAAAGGGCGAACACGTAGGTTCGCCCTAAAATGATTTTTCTGAACATTTATATCAATTATACTCAGCGCGGGAATAAATTTAACTTTTGGCAACCCCAGGTTGCACCTGGGGCTATTCACATTTTCAGGCTAAAGTTTCGCGGAGCGAAACTTTAGCCTGAAAACCCCTTCGGGGTTGTGCTTTTTAAGATTTTTTTGATCGATTTGCTTTTGTAGTCCATCCAATCGCGAAAGCTAAACTTTTAGCTTTTAGTTTCCCACAAGCATGACGTACAAAATCATTCGATCATAAAAAAATTAAAACGCACAACCCCGAAGGGGTTGAATGTGAATAGCCCCAGGTGCAACCTGGGGTTGCCAAAAAATGATAAAAGTTAAGTTTATTCCAGCAAAGAGTATAATCAGTTCAACATCAATTTGAACACGACAATATTTTCGCTTTTCCCTTGTTATTTTTTATTTTTGACATGTTGCATCATGCGTTGGCGTTTTTGACGTTGGCGCGGTGTTAGGGTATTTTTGCTGCCTTGGAAAGGATTGCTGCTTTGTTTAAATTCTAGCTGTATTGGTGTCCCTTCTATGGCCAATTTTTGGCGAAAGTAATTGATTAAATAGCGTTTATAATCGTCTGGCAATGTGTTGACTTGGTTGCCATGAATGACAAATAGGGGGGGATTGTGTCCACCTTGATGGATATAGCGCAGTTTAATTCGTCGGCCATGAACTAAGGGGGGAGGATGATTAGTTATGGCTTCTTGTAAAATCTGATTTAACAGGGGCGTTTTGACGCTTTGCAGTGCAGATTGCCATGCGGCATTGACTGAACCAAATAGGCTGCCAACACCGCTACCGTGTAGCGCGGAAATAAAATGAATTTTGGCAAAGTCAAGAAAATGTAATTTTCTTTCCATGTTGTAACGTACTTGTTCTTTTTGGCTTTTTTCTAAACCATCCCATTTATTAACGGCTATGACTAAAGCTCTTCCGCTATCAAGCGCGTAGGAGAGTAAGTGAGCATCTTGATCTGTCATACCTTCACGGGCATCTAATAACATAATGACAACATGGGCGCTGTCAATGGCTTGTAGGGCCTTTATGACGCTGAATTTTTCAATCTTTTCAGAGACTTTAGCGCGTCTTCTCACGCCGGCTGTGTCTATCAGTACATAGAGTTGTTCATCACGTTCAAATGGAATAAAAATACTGTCGCGGGTTGTTCCGGGTTGATCGAAGGTGATGACGCGCTCATAGCCTAATATGCGATTAACGAGGGTAGATTTACCGACATTCGGTCGGCCAATGATGGCGATTTTAATGCTTTGTTTATCGGAGAGGAACTCATCCCAGGATGAATTGTCTTCATTTTCTAAAACGCTTTGGGGTGTTGATAACACTGTCGTCATTAAGGCTGTAATGCCTTGTTGGTGGGCAGCGGAAATGGCATAAACATCAGGAAAGCCTAGACGATGAAATTCAGCACTGACTAATTCTTTTTGTATACCTTCGCTTTTATTGATAACGAGGTAAATTGGGGTATTGAATTGGCGCAAACTTTGGGCAATGTTTTCGTCTACCCCTGTTAAGCCTGTTTGTCCATCAACCAAAAATAAGACACTATCGGCCTCTTGTACGGCTAATAGTGCTTGTTGACTGATGCGTTCAACTATAGCGTCGCCTTTTTCACCCAGCCCACCGGTATCCACTAGCCAATAATGGCTGCCACCGATACGCCCTTGACCAAATTTGCGATCACGAGTGAGGCCGGGTTGTGAGGCCACTAAGGCATCACGGGTTTTCGTTAATGCATTGAATAAAGTAGATTTGCCGACATTTGGACGGCCTACGATAGCGATTGTAGGGAGCATCTTTAAGTAAAATGAAAAAATGAATAAATGAATTTCACGCTTTCATGCTAAAGTTTAGCTTCGCTAAACAAGGCGCTTCAAGTCGTTTTTGCGTGCAAAAACTTCTGCGTGAAAATGAAAAATGAAGAGTTTAGAAAGTTATATATATTTATAAGTATATTCGGTATTAATAATACCTTTTGAAAGGTGCGTGTCGAAAATTAACAGGGTATAATCATTTTGACAATGTGACAGGAGGGCAACGAATCAATTATTAATTATCACATCAATTATCAATCAATTATCAATTATCAATTATCAATTATCAATTATCAATTATCAGTTATAGCTTCGGTTCGATTTTGCCACGGAAAAACACGGAAAAACACGGAAATATTCAGTGCTTTCTGTGTCATTCCGTGGCTAATATCCCAATTCTTTCATTCTCAAATGAACAAAAGCCTTACAAAATAGCATTAAAATATTGAGCCGCACATTAACGTAAGTCATTGATTTTTAATACCTGCTTAGGTTTGTAGGGACTACCCAATGATGTACCAAGCTTTTATTTCAAAAAGGGGCTGTTCCTTGCACACCCGATATCAAGTACATCAAGTGACTCATAAAAAAACCTCATTTTATAGGCGATTGTCCTGTGGACACTTATGCCTAAGACCACACAAAAGGAGGATTTTGATGGAAACCCCCAACGATGAATTGACGCAACGTTTGAAAATTTTAGAAAGCGAGCAAGATCGTATTAACGGTATGTTAAATAGTATGCATGAACTGACAGCGCAAGTTCATCAACTCAAAACAACATTAATACACAAGAAAAATGAGACAAAAACATCCACACGGATCTTGACAAATAACGAAAAAACAACTCAGGAAAAATTGAAGACGATATCGATATCACACACTCATTCTCAAAAGCATGGGTACGTTGTTTGCTTAATGTTTCATCCACATTCACCTCCTGAATGGTCTGGAAAAGAATGGCATGTTCATGGTAAGGGTAAGTGTTATTTGAATTCTGAACAAGCTTATCAATGTTTGCGACAACTTCAAAAACGGTGGCCAAATTACCCTTTTCAAGTTTTAGAAAGGCAGTTGGACTCAACTGATCGGTGTGTTCGCGCCTAAAATTATGCCAAACATTGATATTGTGAATTGTGAATTGTGAATTGTGAATTGTGAAACTTCGTGACCGAAATAATTGTGAACCTAAGATTAACTTCGTTAAGTGTGTTTGAAAAGCTTAAATCAAAGTGATTGTCTCAATTCTAAACATTCAACATTTTCAATCAGATTTCGACTTGTCAGTCAAAGTCAATGAATGATTTGTATTAAATCGCTATAACTCTTATATCAAATGAGCAAATTATAAATAAAACGATTTTATAATCTTTTGATTCTATAAGCATTTATGAATTTGTTAATTGAAGTTTGTGAACTTGATATTCGTATTGCCGCTGCTTTATAGGGGCATCCGAGAACGGTTTTTTTCCTTTTGAGAGGTAAACTCAAAATTTTTCTGGACATCTATTGAGGTGAATTTGTAATATTTAACAAGAGATTAATCGGAAATATGAATCTTGTTTGTTATCATTATTACAACAAATCGTTGTTAGAGTGTTCCGTTCATTTTCCATAATAGTGATAGTACAACGAATTAGGAAATAAACGAATAACCTAGACGTTAATGTCTAGGTTCCAACTTGACTTTGTTTTCATCTAAAACTATTTTCACTCAAAAAATGGGCGATTGATAATCAAAAACAAATAGTATAATAAATATTAACGTCTATTATTTGAGAAAAATTAATCAATTTTATGGCATTGATTTCATCAGTTCATAAAATCAAAATGTTCAGGCGTTTTTGATTTAAAATTTAAACCATACTTTGTCATCTGCAAAAAGCCACTCCAATAGAAACTTTTCTTTTCAACACACAGAACACAGAGAACACAGAGTACCACAGAGTAGCACAGAGTATAAGTATAAGATTTTCATAAGTTTTGATATAAACACATTATCATTTTGTGTGTTTTAAAACATTGAATTTGAAAACTGATAGGTGGTAAGCTTGGTACTGACTATCCATTTACAATTCACACTTTACAATTCATAATAAATAATAGTGCTGATGTCGTTATTGATTTTTGGTAACGGTTTATTTTACAGACTGTTAAATTTTAAAAGCGCAATTTATTTTGATGCTAAGTATAAGTACTGATTACCTAATTGTATTTTTATTTTCTTTGGTGATGTGATTTCTGTCAGTGTGTCGTCTATCAGACTGAAACAGATTGTGGGTAATAAGAAAGTTTTTAAGCTGTTCCTAAAAAAACTCTTATGGACTACACAGTTGATTTTGTCGAGACATCAGCTTTTTCAGTAGTTAGTTTTTAGGTTTAGCCTACACTTAACTTAATAACACAAGATTGAGGAAAAATTGAGAATCATCAGTTTTTATAGGATTTATATATACGCCCTAGTTCAAATGGAAGGAGGATTTTAATGACCATCATGACCCCGGAACTAGAACAACGTTTGAAAAACTTGGAAGTTGAACAAGATACTCAGGATATGTCATTAAATAACCTGAGTGATTTTGTAGAAGAAATCAAAAAGCTTGAATCTATATTAAAACAAATTGACAACTATAGTGTAGATAAACAGAAAACTGACTACAGTGATTTGCGCGATCTTGATGAAATTGAGGAACTCGAAAGAAAATTAGCACACATAGATGAAGAGGATACGATAGATACCTCCAACCAAGTTCAGGAAGGCAGGAAAGACAAAAAGAATAACATAGCTTCCTTGAAATCGTTCGATAAAACTGACAAGCCGCAACACAAGATAACAGGAACAAAAAGTACACACTCTGCACCAGGTTATGTCATTTGTTTAGTATTTGATTCTCGTGAGCCGCAGGAATGGTCAGGAAAGGGATGGTGTGAAGTGGGTAAAGGGTTGCATTATACGAGTCTTGAACGGGCTAAGCAAACTTACCAAAAACTTAAGAAACAGTGGCCTCATTATCCTTTAAAAATCTTTAAAAGATAGAACAGTTATCAGTTATCGGTTATCAATTATCAGTTATAAATTAAATAGGGAAGGGTTCATTAGGCATGGTAACCAATAACTGATTATACTATTAGCATCAAAATAATGGCGCTTTTTTTCAATTTGACAGCCAACAGCTTTTAACCATTTTTGCAAAAACGGTTAAAGCAGTTGTCTTACAGCTAAAGGAGATTAAATAACAAAAAAGCATTTTATTCCCTATCATAAAAAATGGGATATCGGGGATTTCCCAAACGGGCAAAGGCGCTTGTGTAACGGTGAATAGAATAATATAACTTATTGTTATTTAAGATGTTTTTTATTATTTGCTCTAAACTGGATTTGGCGATGGTGAGACGACGTTTCCCACACGAGTTCTCAAGGCCCGTTTTTGGCATTTTGCAGACGTATTTTGCTGATAACGGTTCTTAAAAAGTTGGACAAAGTGGCCTTTTAGGTAATTCGCGAACTAAAGATAATTCTTGAGAAGGTTTAGCAAAATAAATTTGGCACTCCAAAGCAAAATAAATTTGGCACTCCAAAGCAAAATAAATTTGGAACGAAACCGCAAAATAAATTTGGAACGAAACCGCAAATATAAATTTCGCGAAGAAAATCGGGCCTTCAAGATTTATCAATATAACCCATTTTTTAATGCGCCTTTTCAATCTACTGATTATGAATGATTAATGATTAATGGTTAATACTTAATGATTAATTGTTAATAGTTTGTTAAGGCTTTCGCAAACCTTGAACAAGCCTTGACACGTACAAAAGACGGGGCTTGCCTTGATGTGGTGGCCAGAGTACGGGTCTACGTTCCAATGGTGTTAGTGATTATGGTGCTTGCTTTTAATAGCGATTTATGTGTATGATCACACTTTTACTCACTGATTGTAACTATAAATACTACGCGCCCTCAAGTTTATGGCTCCAATTCTCTAAATGGCATGTTGCAACAACTGGCGTTATACTTACTGTTATCAAAATAACGATAGTTTGTTCGATAATACTATAAATCTTGGTATATAATGGATATCAATTAATTGATAATTGATTGAGTTTTGCAATTCTCAGTAATGATACCTTCATTGATGCGGCAATGGCACAATACATTGGCAAACTTGCACTTATACAAGTGAGCCTTGAAGGTACTAACATAAGATAATATTTAGCCGGGATGGCAACTTTGCTTAAACGAGAGTAGCCATTAAATCATTTACGGCGCGAAAAATTTATCATTATTAATCGTTCATTCAGAATGGTTCATTAGGAACGGTAACCAAAAACGGATTAACCGTTTGTTTTTTTGGGTTATCTACTACAAACCCGTTTCTTTAAAAATCAATAATTGACGTTAATGTAAGTCGGTACACATTTCTACGCTAAAGTTTTTAGCCAAGCTAAACTTTAGCGTAGAAAAGTCTTTTAACATTTTGATCAGCTTCAATCAGTCTCATCAGCGTTCTATAATAAAGTGGGTTACACCCAACCGAACGAGTTTACCGTTGTGAATCATCTGGTTTTGAACTTGATCGTGACTTGAATGCTGCTATCAATTTAAAAAAGGTTTTAAATACCGGGAGTACCTCGGAAATTAACGCTTATTCCGACTCTATTACAACTTGCCTCAAGCAACCTGCTTGCTTGAGGCAAGAACCAAATCATGGATGAGATATGTTGTCGGCCTAAATTGGAGGGTTTGGATGAACCAAAAATTTGAAGAGACATTGATAACTGATAAAACGGGAATGACTTGGCGTTGAAACACCAATCATTCCCAAACAAGGCAACAGAACGATTATCATTCGTCACCCAGTCACACCTTAAATCTATGCTTTGCCAATTGATTTGACGGAGGCAAGTATGGATTGTGTGGCTATTCACACATCTAGGAGTACATACTATTAATGCAAAACAACTCTAGTAATGAACCTGGTTACGTTTACGTGATCGAAACAGAACTCGGAATCAGAATTGGACAGGATAAAGATCCCGAAACTCGTATTGCGGAGATTGGAACTGTTAGTGGTTTAGACATAACACGTCAATACATTTCACCCCCTTGCTACAATTTCGACGAAATTGAACAAGCTTTGCACAAGAAATTGAGTGCTGACGAGCAAACGAAAAAAGGGGGCTGGTACAAAAAGGCTACTTTCAAAGTCGTCCGGTCGTTTTTGGATAAACAATCCTTTCAAGCCACGTCATCTAAATCCTTTTTTGCACTGCTATTTGATGACGAGTCTTACCCTGTCATTCACGAAGACGGTGAGGATTGGTTGACCTGTGACTCAATTGGAGAAGCGTTGGAGTATGACACACCACGCAAAAGCATTTTAAAAATCTATCAACAGCATAGTGAGGAACTCGACGAGTACTCAACCAAAATCAAAATGACCGCGGCAAGTGGTGTACGACGTGAAGAACGCGTTTTCAACGACGAAGGCGTGATAACGATTACCATGCTCTCTCAACAGCCTAAGGCGCGTGAGTTGAGAAAGGAAGCTGTCCAGCTTCTTAAGAGTTCTCGGCTTAGACAATTCGAGTCGACAACAGAAGCAGCATTGGGTGTGGCAACAGATGATCCGCTTTATCCCATTGTCGATTATGTGGCACAACAAACCCGGCTGGCATTAAGCTCAGTTCCGCCAGAGCAGTTTGAGGAGAAAAACCAAGATTTGGTGAAGGCAAATGTCGATTTTGCTGTGCAACAAATCAGGCTCGGATTAGCCCCTTTGTCTTCCAAACATAGCCATGACGATGTCGTCAGTTATAAAGAGCTGGTGATACTCAACCAAGTGTACAAGTTTTTTACAGACAACTTCCATCGGTTTTTAGAGTTAGATTTGGTGGATAAATCACAAAAATTACCCAAGGATTTAGCGGGTTTTAAGGACTCGTTGGAAAAAGGGGTGACGGACTTCTACGTGTTTCCTGATGTGCTCAATCAGGATATGTCTGCTGGTAAAAAACCAAAAGTTATCAAGCAGACTTGCAATGAACATGGTTTACTGAATCCTAATCCCAAGGATAAGGGCAATACCACTGCCATTAATAAGCGTTTGCCGCCAGAGTATAAAGCTCAGCGTGTTTACCATTTCCGTATTGCTTTAGAGGGTAAGAAGAAAATCTAAAGTTTTCGATTGTTTCCATTGCTGTTTTAAATTGGGAAGGCTTGTTTAATTATACATACTGCACACGGTTATGTATTTCACGC
>QNEL01000002.1 GCA_003645185.1 Candidatus Parabeggiatoa sp. nov. 3 | reverse complement strand
GTTGCGCTTAACCAACAAGGTGAGCAGTTCAAAGCTTTGTCTCATCAAGTGACTCAACAAGAAACGGCAGTGGGCGAACTGACTACAGCGCTTGAAGCACAAAACGATCAGATCAAGGGATTATCGGCAGATAATCAAACGTTAACAGAGGAAACCGCAAGCTCACAAGCGGCCTTGATTGAACAGTGGTCAACTCAATTGAGTCAATTGAAAACTGAGATAGACACTGAGATAGAGGCGCAAATGGAGAAAGTTAAGGCGTTTGAGGCCCAACTACAAACATTGAAACTGGAAGAAAACTCGAAAGAGGAAAAAGCAGTTACTGATGAAAAACAGAATGAAGAACAAACAACTGAGTCCTCAGATAAACCTGCGTAATTAATCAATCAAATTGATTGCCCCCTCTGTTTCGGCAGAAGGGGCAATCCGTAATGTTGCCCAATTCTTTTGATAAAGGCGGGTTAGGGTAGGTAGCGTAGCTGCCCACCATTTTTTCCATATTATAAGCTCAAAAAAATTAATGGTGGGCAGCAAAAACACGCTACCCACCCTACGAAGATTGAGCCTTTCATAATTGTCAATTAGCGTTTTTAATTCAAATGCAATAGTGCTGAACAGCGTGTTCATTAAATCTTGATGCTTTCGTGCCAGTGTGTATGACGCTGGCGCGTTTTATTTATTAATTAATTAATACTGAAAGCTGAAAGCCTCATTTTTTTTCTGAATAAAAAGGTAGACGTTCAGGTGTTCATGGGTTTATCAAACCTAAGCTTGAACTATTGAACTACAAGGATTGTAATTAATAAAGTTTTGTATTGAGAGCCTAACTTTTTTTCAGCAATAAATTTCAGGGCTAGGCGTTCATGTGTTCATTTAATGATCAAACCTAAGCGTGAACTATCGAACTACAAGGATTGTAATTAAATAAAGGATAAAAACGATATTAAAAGATAAGATCGTGGTAATGTATCGAAGTTTAATCCTTTTTTATATACAATCCTTGTCGTTTTGATGAAAGCGATTCGTACCTTGATTTCAAAGGCATGAAGATGATAGTGAATCAACGCTACCCTAGGGTATTCGTTTATTTCCTAATTCGTTGTACTATAACAATTAATTATTCACAATTCACAATTCATAATTTACTATCAGATTTCATTTTCTATTTTCAACAAAAAAAGTTTATAATCGGCACTCCTTATTTAAAAGGGCAAGTGGCTATCAAAACGTTCTAAAAAAGTCACCCATGTTTTATTTAATAAGGCGACTTTTATGAAAGCGATAGCAATATTCAAACTATACAGCGCACATTTGTAAATACGTGAAAAACTGAAAACTTCGGAAAACGGGTTTTCACGCGCGTAGTTTAGCGAAGCTAAACTACGCATCGAAAAAGTGATTGATTTTACATTTAAAGCTATTGACATCAATCCTTAAAATCATTAGAGGCTAAAAAGCTTTCCGAAGTTTTAAATCAAAAACCAGAAGCTCAGTTAAAAAACTGATTTTTATACGGTTAAAAAAAAGCGTAATACATATCATAAGGGATAAAGAATGAAATCATCAAAACTTCATTTTGTTGTGGCTGGTATTTTGCTAGGAACCGGTGGTATAGCCTCAGCTGACAATGAGCTGGGCTTTACGCCTTTCACCGATTCACTACTTTATTTACAACTGCGACCTCGCTTTGAGTATGCGGATGTGGATGGTGGTGATAAGGCGGCTAAAGCCTTAACGGTTAGAACCGTTCTTGGTGGCGAATTTGGTAGTGTGGGTGGAATAAAGGGACTTGATGGCAATTTGGAAGCGACTAATGTGAGCCATTTTGGGATTGTGGATGATTACAAGCCAGAGCAAAGTGGCTATGATGTGATTATGGACCCGACGCAGACGCGGATCACTCAATCTCATTTAGCCTACAAGTTCGATCAGACTACCTTGATCCTTGGGAGAAAGATGCTGGGCTTGGATAACCAACGATATATAGGTCATGTTGGTTGGAGACAGATGCCACAAACTTTTGATATGCTTTCCGTTATCGACAAAAGCATTAAAAACCTGAATCTCACAGCGGGCTATATCAAAAGAGTGAACCGGATAACGGAAAACGGCAAGCTTGATACCAACTCGGTTATAGTCAATGCGGCTTATACTGTGGTACCGGAATTGAAAGTGACCCCTTATGCCTATCTGCTCTCCTCATTTCATGATACCTTTGGTATCAGGGCCACTGGCAAAACCGCCTTTTCAGGTGTCAAACTCAGTTATGAGGCAGAATACGCGATTCAGAACAAGGCTACCCTGAAAGAAGAATCAATGGGTAATGTGAAGCCTGATCATGAGGCGGACTACTACAAGTTGGGCGCAAGGGCCAACTATAGCGATTTTTTCCTAAGCCTTAATTACGAAGTACTGGGAGAGAAGGAAGGTTCAGAGGGAGGGGCTTTTAATACCCCACTGGCAACGCTTCACGCCATGAATGGTTGGGCGGATAAATTCCTCAAAACGCCAGCCGCAGGGCTGGTGGATACCGCGGTTACGGTGGGATACATCAATAAAAAGTACGGCAGACTGATTGGCTTTTATCACAACTTTGAAAGTGACGATGGCGGGCTTGATTATGGTAGTGAGTTTGATCTGGTTTATGCCTATAAGCTTTCCAAAAAGCTGAACCTGATGGCCAAAGGGGCCTTTTATAAAGAAGGCGATGATTTAAAGAACGGCGATACGAACAAATACTGGCTTATGCTAGATTATAAGTTTAGTCAATAACGATTGTCTAAACACTACATCCCCTCAATTCTGGTAGGGGCAATCCCTTGTGGTTGCCCCTTTATTGAAAATAACATTATTTTTTATGGGCAATTCATGTGTTGCCCCTTTTTAATACAAAAACTTAATAAAAACAATCAATTAATAATGCTTGATTTTATCCGTTAACACACGCGATTCACAATTAGAATTGAACTGATAAAGTGAACGAGGGGAATGAGAAAGGCACTGATTCCTTTTTTTGACAAGGGGAAAATAAATTAAACAGGAGTCACGTTAAAATGAATGTCATGATACGATTTAAGCCAATTTTTACTGTTTTCTTCCTCTTAATCCTCAGCGCATGTGCTTTACAGGGGGGATTGCCCGCTGAAAAAACGGAATTGTATTTGACACCCAAAGATGCTCATGACTTACTCAAACAAAAGGGTAAACATATTTTCTTTGTGGATGTTCGTACCCAGAGTGAATTATCTTCTTATGGTATGCCAACCCCTATTGATGCCAATGTGCCTTATATTATTCAAAAATGGAATAAAGAAAAGGAAAAGACTGAACAACTACTCAACAATGATTTCGTACCTGCCATTGAAAAAAAGATGACAAAAAAGCATTTAAACAAACAGAGTTCCATTTTTCTGATTTGTCAGGATGGCAATCGGAGTTCAAAAGCAGCTCAGCTGTTGGCAAAGGCAGGATATCAAAATGTATATGGCATAATAGATGGCATTCAAGGGTGGCAGAAAAATGATTTGCCCTGGTCTGATTATGACTTTGATGAAATTGATTTTGATAAACTTTGATAGGTACTGGGGTCATTCAATGGGAAAAGTGTTTTTGCTTCTATCATTCTGAACTTTTGAACGGCGATAATGCCATTTAACCAATCCATTCAACGGCCCAGTGCCAAATCATCTCTTTACCCTCAAAAGGAGAATCTCAACATGAAACTTTCAAAACTCACTTTGGCTAGTGCCGGCATTTTGATTATGGGAATAAGCCTAACCGCTTGCACAGGTGCTAATTCAAAGCCGTCTGGACCCGCACTAACCCATGATTATGCAGACTGCACGTTAGAGGAACTGGCTCCGGATGAAAAAGAGAAAACTGCCACCGCATCTGCCATTGCCCAAAAAGCACAGCGTCGCAAAACGAGTAGCAGTGAACCTGATCAAGACTCTGCTGGCTGTATTCTTGTACCAGACGCTAAATAAAAAATCGTTTTGTAGGGGTAATCCCTTGTGGTTGCCCCTTTTATGTATCGTTTCGTAGGGGCAATCCCTTGTGGTTGCCCTATTAAGCAGTCCAATATTGATTTTTGGACTGTTATCAATTGTATTTGATTTTGACTTCAAAGGATGAAATAACGCTCAATATGAAACCTCAGTATCGTTTTTTCTGTCAACTTGTTGCTGGCCTATTCGTTTTTACAATGCTTAATGGCTGTGTCACAAACCAGCCTGAAGTGCCTGCTAAAAAAAGAACAGCATTAGAACTGTATTTCACCTCCACAGAAGCCGCGGACTTTCTCAAAAAAGAGGGAAACAAAAGCTTGTTTATTGATGTCCGAACTCCTGCCGAAGTAGCTGACGGTATGCCAGCAATGGCTGATGCCAATGTGCCGATTATTATCAATCAGGCCCATCGTAAAGTGGCAGTTAATAATCATTTTGTGGCTAACATCGAAGAACGCCTGAAAGAAAAAGGTTTAGACAATCAGAGTCCTATAGTTTTAATATGCCGTCAAGGTAATCGGAGTGCCTTAGCAACCAATAAATTGGCCGAGGCTGGGTATAAAAAGGTGTACCACGTCGTTGATGGTGTACTGGGCTGGAAAAAGAATGATTTGCCTTGGGCTTTAAAAATTGATAAAGAAAAAATGACAAAATTGTAATGTCGCATCTAGTCAAAAACGAGTCATGATACCATGAAGGTAATGAATCATCGATGATGTCGGGGCAATCCCTTGTGGTTACCCTTTTGAAAATAATTATTCTTCAAGACATAAAATGCCACACTCAATTCAATCTGCACTTTGACGAGTACACT
This sequence comes from Candidatus Parabeggiatoa sp. nov. 3, assembly GCA_003645185.1. Lineage (GTDB taxonomy): Bacteria > Pseudomonadota > Gammaproteobacteria > Beggiatoales > Beggiatoaceae > Parabeggiatoa. Next base: position 59,024 of record QNEL01000002.1, on the reverse strand, counting down.
TATCCACATAAACGCTAACAATTTGTAGCCCTATTTCAATCAATGAAAAACAAAGTGTTACTGATGTCTCTTTTCTTCCTTAACACACGCAATTCACAACGCCATCATCCCACCTTGCAAAACTCTCTTCACTTGAAAATTTTTCCCAATTGTTCTTCAATTCGTTTATTGTTTATGAAACATTAATAGGGCAACCACAAGGGATTGCCCCTACAATCTATATCCTGTTGAAATGAAAATCAGTGTTTATCAGGATAAATCAGCGTCATCAGCGTTCTATCTATAAATCAATTTGACCAGTCTTATTAACAAAATAACTTAATAACTCAATTCATTTTTTTATGCTTTAATTAAGGAGAACGTAATAATCATGGGTAAAATGACCGGTTTTATGGAAATCTCACGTCATGATCGCCAATACGCGCCGGTATCGGATCGTATTCAGCATTATCGAGATTTTATCATACCTCTAATGGAATCCGAGGTGACTCAACAAGGCGCACGCTGCATGGATTGCGGTATTCCATACTGTCACAATGGCTGTCCAATCAATAATATTATCCCTGATTGGAATGATTTGGTTTATCATGGAAAATGGCGCGAAGCCTTGAATGTTCTGCATTCGACTAACAATTTTCCTGAATTTACAGGGCATATCTGCCCAGCCCCCTGTGAAGCGGCTTGCACCTTGAATCTGACCGATGAGCCAGTAACGATAAAAACGATTGAATGTGCAATCATCGACAAAGCTTGGGCAGAAGGTTGGATTGAACCACAAATCCCAGCACACCGGACAGGTAAAAAAGTCGCTATTGTCGGTTCAGGCCCATCCGGCTTAGCTTGTGCCCAACAATTAGCACGGGCCGGACATGATGTCGTGCTTTATGAAAAAGAAAATCGCATTGGTGGCTTGCTACGTTATGGTATTCCCAATTTTAAAATGGAAAAGTCCGTGATTGATCGCCGCATGGCGCAGATGCAAGCTGAAGGTGTGAGATTCCGCACCAATTGTCATATTGGAGTCGATAGAACGGCCAAAAAACTGCTTGAAGAATTTGATGCGTGTGTGTTAACGGGGGGTTCCGAAAAGTCTCGCGATTTACCCGCGCCAGGACGTGAATTAAAATGTATCCATTTTGCGATGGAATTTTTACCCCAACAAACACATGTTGTTCTTGGCGATAACATTCCTGAAGAAGAACGCATAACGGCCACAGATAAACATGTTGTCGTGCTCGGTGGCGGCGATACCGGCTCCGACTGTATCGGCACCTCTATTCGTCAAGGGGCCATTTCAGTCACGCAATTAGAAATTCTCCCGAAACCGCCAGAGAAGGAAGATAAACAGCTCACTTGGCCAAATTGGCCTAATAAGCTACGGACTTCATCTTCTCATGACGAAGGTTGTAAACGTGATTGGAGTGTTTCCACGAAATCCTTTCAAGGCGAAAACGGTCAAGTTAAAAAGATGCAAGTTGTGCGGGTAGATTGGCAAAAAGACGAAAACGGGCGTTGGCAAATGTCAGAAATACCTGGCAGTGAGTTTGAATTAAAAGCTGATTTAGTCTTACTCGCGATGGGTTTTGTGCATCCAGTTCATGAAGGCATGTTGGAAGAATTAGGCGTTGCACTGGATGGGCGCGGCAATGTTCAAGCCGATACCAAAAACTACCAAACTTCTCTCGACAAAGTTTTTGCCGCTGGCGACATGCGTCGTGGACAATCCTTAGTCGTTTGGGCTATTCGGGAAGGGCGGCAAGCAGCTAGAGCAGTAGATGAGTATTTGATGGGGAGTTCTGAATTGCCAACGTAGGGTGGGTAACGTGTTTTTGTTGCCCACCATTAATTACTCACCACATTTCAACTGTAGGGTGGATAACGTGTTTTTGTTGCCCACCATTAATTACTCACCACATTTCAACTGTAGGGTGGATAACGTGTTTTTGTTGCCCACCATTAATTACTTATAAATCAAAATGTATTTCACGCTAAAGTTTCGCTCCGCGAAACTTTAGCGTGAAATGGTGGGTAACGTGTTTTTGTTGCCCACCATTATAGTGATGAATGATGGAAACAAACAATCTAAACAATCTCTATCAGCAATTGGAACAATCCATTGAAGGAGAAGTACTAAGAGACTTAACTTCAAGACGGCTTTATGCCACAGATGCCTCTATCTATCAAGAACTCCCTAGAGCCGTTGTTCGCCCAAAGAACAAACAGGATTGCAGAACAATTATCAAATTTGCTAATCAACATCGTATGCCACTCATTCCGAGAGCTGCTGGAACCAGTATTGCTGGTCAATGTGTCGGTAATGGTATTGTTGTTGATGTGTCGCGTCACATGACCAAAATTCTCAGTGAAGTCACAGAAAACAACACTATCCGCGTACAACCCGGAGTGATTCTTGACGATCTGAATGATAGCACTGCCAAAAACCAGCTCGAATTTGCACATGATATCTCAACCTCAAATCGCTGTATGATTGGCGGAATGATCGGTAATAATGCCTGTGGTTCACATTCCATTCTTTATGGCACCACCCGCGATCATGTTATCGAAGTCGAAACCGTCTTGTCAGATGGTACACTCACCACATTTGGGCCCTTAGATCAAAATCAGTTAGAAAACAAACTGAAAAAACAGGGTTTAGAAGGCGATATTTATCGAACCGTCTACTATGCCATTGACACTAATCAGGAACGTATAAAAACCGATTACCCGAAACCCGAAATCATCCGACGCAATACCGGTTATGCTTTAGACTATCTCGCTAACGCGCAACCTTGGAATCAAGCCGGTAAACCTTTTAATATAGCCCCATTGATCTGCGGTTCAGAAGGCACACTGGCTTTACTAACTGAAGCCACACTACAACTGGTTCCGACACCTCAACACAAATTATTAGTTTGTGTGCATTTTAACGATTTGGATGAAGCGATGCGGGCAACGGTAGCCATGCTACCACATAAGCCCGCTGCTATAGAATTGATTGATCAAAATGTACTAGATTGCACCAAAGACAATCTGGAACAACGTCAAAACCGTTTTTGGATTCAAGGAGAACCGCGTGCGGTATTAATCATTGAATTGTTTGATGACAATAGTTTGAAAATAGAACAACGCGCCAAACAACTGATCCAAGCCTTACAACAAGACAACCTCGGTTACGCTTATCCCATCATTCAAGCTCAACAGATCAACAACGTTTGGGCCTTACGCAAAGCGGGATTTGGCTTATTGATGGGCAAAGTGAGTGACAAAAAGGCCATTGCCGTTATTGAAGATACCGCAGTCGCGGTACCCGATCTACCCGCTTATGTCAGCCAAATCCAACAAATCATGGCAAAACATAAAACGCAATGTATCTATTATGGACATGCCTCAGTCGGCTTATTGCATTTACGGCCTGAATTAGATATCCGGCAACCGCAAGACAAAAAAACGTTTATGCGTATTGCCAATCAAGTGGCTAATTTGGTTGCACAATTCAAAGGTTCCTTATCTGGTGAGCATGGTGATGGTAGAGTACGTGGGCCTTATGTCAAAAAAATGCTGGGTGAAGAGGTTTATAAACTGCTAGGCCAAATCAAACAGACTTTTGATCCAAATCTGATATTCAATCCGAATAAAATTCTCACAGAACGGCCTATTGATCATAATTTACGAACCGATGCCATACCACAAGACATCACCATTCAAACGCAATTTGATTGGCAAAAAGATTTAGGACTCAAAGCGGCCGCTGAAAAATGTAATGGCAGTGGAGTCTGTCGGAAAAGCGTTGGACGCGGTACGATGTGTCCATCCTACATGGCAACCAAAGAGGAATATTACTCGACACGAGGGCGATCAAATTTGCTGATACAAGCACTCAATTCGGATAATCCGATTAAGGAATTTGCCTCTGAAGAACTGAAAAAAACATTGGATTTATGTCTCTCTTGTAAAGCCTGTAAATCAGAATGTCCCGCTAATGTCGATATGGCACGCCTTAAATCAGAATTTTTGCATTACTACCATAATCAAAAAGGCATACCACTCAAAACCAGACTGTTATCTTATTATGCCCTCATGATCAGATTAGGCGCTCATTTTCCAAGATTAACTAATTTATTGATAAAAAACAAATGGTTAAGAAAACTATTACAGTTTGCACCACAGCGCCAATTACCTACCATAAGCACACAATCATTAAAAAATTGGTGGAAACAAAGAGATTCTAAAATCCAAAACCAAACCCATAAACGGGTAGCCTTACTTTGTGATATTTTTACACAGTACCATGAGCCAAAAATCGGTCAGGCCGCTATCCAATTTCTGGAATATAACGGTTACCAAGTGATCCCCATTTTTTTACCGCAATCCCCCTGTTTATTAATTAGCCAAGGCTTGCTCAAGCAAGCTAAAAAAGCCCTTAAACAGCTTAGTGAACAGATTGAACAGTGTGATGAGTTGCTACAGCAATCGGGCGTGAATATTATTGGTATAGAACCGCCAGAAATTATGACGTTAAGAGATGGCGCTATTGATTTGGTTGAAGCAGAACAACGTCTGAAGATGCGTACCTTAGCTAAACGCACACTTTTGTTTGAGGAATTTATCCTCCAAGAAATTTCAAAGGGTAATATTGACACGACACAACTTACCCCTAAAGAACAAGATATTGTCGTACATGTTCATTGTCATCAAAAATCACTCATTGGCATTAACAGTACCATTAACGCCCTTAACCAATTACCTGGTGCGAGTGTTAGGGCTTTAAAAACGGGTTGTTGTGGGATGTCAGGTACATTTGGTTATGAACACTATGATCTGTCTATGAAGATTGGCGAAATGCAATTATTCCCCGCTATCCGACAAGTGAAAGACAATGCTATCGTTGTAGCGACGGGCACAAGTTGTCGTCATCAGATAGCTGATGGTGTTGCTGTCAAAGCACTACATCCTGCTCAAGTTTTTTGGAACTCTGTTAATTAACTTGACGATGTCACATTTAATTTATTTTGCTGCTCTTTTCAAACAAAATTTAGATTGTATATAAGAAAGGATAAAGTCAAAACCTATAACTACAAGGATTGTATATAAGAAAGGATAAGTCAAAACCTATAACTACAAGGATTGTATATAAGAAAGGATAAGTCAAAACCTATAACTACAAGGATTGTATAATCGATGCGGATAAGTCAAAATATTTAAGTTACATAATTGCATTAATATTTTCCATACAAATGATGTAAGTAAGTACCCATAAATCTTTTAACATTTTTTGTATTTCACGCTAAAGTATAGCGAAGCTTCACGACGCGCGTGAAATGGTGGGTAGCGTGTTTTTGCTGCCCACCGGCCCTCGCTGGACTACTAAATGTTAATAAACTTTTGCGTACCTACTTATGTAGGTACACATATGTAGGTACACATAAGTCTTTTAACATTTTTATCATGCGAAAATCAGTCTAGCCAAGCCGAATCAGCGTTCTATTCGATATCTAAAAAAGTTAATTTATTTTTGTTAACCTACTTATTTCACGCTTGCTGAAAATGCTATCTAACCAGAAAAATCCTAATTCTTATCGTTATTGCTTGTTTCTCAAAAAATCCACATCAATCCTTTATTCTATAATTCAATTCACTCGGAGTTGTCATGAATAAAACGGTTAAACAATGTCGTCATTTTTTTCAACTCGCTTTGTGTTATCCATTGCTAGTCATGGCCGAAAATAATCCGGCTCTGGATTATGAACAGGCACGTTGGCATCCCTTACATTTTAAACCCGCAATTGAAACAGCAACGAATGAACAGTGTTTAGCCTGCCATCAAGCCGTTTTGCAACCTCAAGTCAAAGCACAATCACCAGCCGGCATCCAAAGCAAAACCGTACTGGCTTGGTATCAAACCTTAACAGTTTATGCTGGCGAACAAGACACCTTTCACCGCCGCCATTTGGTTACACCGCTTGCGAAAGAACTGATGAATCTGCAATGCAATACTTGCCATCAGGGCCATGATCCTCGCGAAGAAGCCGTTATTCCGCCCACTTCTGCAAATGCCACCTTTACTTTGCGTAAAACCGTTAACCCAGAAACCACCTGCCTCAAATGTCATGGACAATTTAACGCACAATTGATGGGATTACCAGAACCTTGGCATCAAATCCGGGAAATCATGGGCGATAATTGCCTACTTTGTCATGCCACAATCCGTACCACTCGCCATCAAGTTAATTATCTCAATAGCGAAGCCATTGAAAAAGCGGGGCAAAAAAATGCCGATGCCTGTTATGGCTGTCACGGCGGCCGAGCTTGGTATCGGATCAGCTACCCTTATCCTCGCCATCCTTGGCCTGGCCAAAGCCAATACGTGCCTGATTGGGCCAAAGATCGGCATTAGGATTTATACTTGGCACGTTTTATGTTAGTATTATTTATAACGCAAGAGACGCAAGAGACGCAAATATTTCGATTTTTTACAGCGCGTCTTTAGCGTCTGTTGCAAAAAAGCGCGTTTTTCAATCGCGAGTTCACCTGTTGCATTCTGTTTCACTTTTGCCCTTTGCTTCCAAAAACATCGAAGCCCTAAGCGATAAAAACAATCAGGTTATTTTATGATGTTCAATTGGTTCAACAATCTCAAAATACGAAACAAGCTGATTATCGTTGGTTTAGTGATGATCAGTTTATCTCTAGTCATTAGCTTTATCGCGTTCCTTAACCAGACTCAGATGCAAACCATTGTAAGCAAGGTGATCAATGTAGATGGCCGCATCGCTCAGCTTAACCTGCAAAGCCAAATTGCCATGTTAATGGCACGACGTAATGAAAAAGATTATCTGTTACGCTACAAGCAACTGGGTTTTGAACAGGCCCGCGCTCAGTATGTCGCCCAAGTGCAAACTCAAATTCTGGCTATCAGCACCTATTTACTTATGGTTCAGTGATTTCAAAAGTGGTTTTTAGAATTTGATTATACATAACAGTTTTATGCTAAAAATAATTAACAAAATAATACAACACTAAGGCGAAATTTAACTAATGAACACTAATCCAACTTCTGATATAGATATAGTAACTGAGCGTGTCGATGATATTCCTGTTAACCCATATTATACAAATGGGTGTTGCAGATTTGTTAGATGCTAATTTTCCTACCCATAATAATTGGGAGGGCAATCGTAGCGGCTGGACTGCTACTATTTTGTTAACCCATATATTGTCTCAAGCCGACCATCGTTTAAATCGGGTTCAGGATTGGGCTGCCAAACATATTCAGACCATTTCAGCTATCACCGGTTTGACTATTCGAGCCTTGGACTTTAGCGATGACCGTCTTGCAGCGATTTTACGCTATCTAAACCAAGATGAATCTTGGCAAAAATATGAACAAGACCAAGGAAAGTACTTAATACGAGCATACAATCGGTACTTTCGCTTATTTTTTTCGAGTCAAAGTAATTCGTAAGTTATTGATTTTATGTTATGACGATTCTAAGAATCAACTCAGTTTCATTATTATAATTATAATACAAGTATACAATATTATTGTAATAATACAAATATAGCAACAAATATAAATTATTGAATTTATTATATACTTTCAATACCTTCGCCAAATTATATCAATTTGATGTGGTTATTATATTGCCAAACGAAACGCAGTGCGTCGAGACGACGTTATTTGTGCTTGCTAGCGCGAAAGGCGCATGAGTCCTTATTCTTCATTAAAAATAGCCTCCTGTTTTCGCGCAGCGAATTTTAATTCATAACTTATTGATTTTAAAATTTAAAGAGAAATTCAGATTTTTAAGTGTTTGAATAGACACAGTAACTATAATTTCTTTCAAAAACAATATTTCACACCAAAGTTTTTGCGCGCAAAAACTTTGGCGTGAAATGTTATTATTATTGGCGAAGGTATTGTACTTTGATAACGCTTTGAATTATATATAAAAAAGATAACTTATTGAATATTAAGCTATTTAAATTAACGAGGCACTAAAAAATAAACGAAAAGACAATACAATCTTTCAACTGAGATAGTTCGGTTAGATGCGACAACTGCTAGCAGTCATATCGAACCAAGCGAAGGTAGTCTATTTCAGTTAGATCGACGTTCCGATTACCGTCCATATTTGGCTCAGGTTAAAATTATGTTACCTAGCTAAATGCCTGAAAGTCACGGATGCCGTGAAATTTTCACCCATCGACTATGGTGTATTCTTTTGTTTAAGTCAGTACCATTCACTTTTCTGTTTTTCGTTTATCACTATAATATTTTTATTAAAAACAATGGAAGCTGTTATACCTTAAAATTTATGTCCTAGCACTTAAAGGGGCATCAAAAAATAAAAAAGGAAAAACAGCCTGAAAAGAAAAGCTTATTTTTATGTGATTTCACTCTTTTGGTGACTCAAGCACCAATTGATAAACTCAGCTTCGATGAAGCACTTGTATTGTATTTCGCAATATGGCAAATAGAGCTATTATTTAAACTCTTTCAAAGTCACGCAAAGTTAGAGAATTCAAGAAGCAACAATCCTTTTCGATATCTATGTGAAATCTATACTTGCATTGCTTGCTTGTGTTGTTCAACATTGGATTATTTTAATGGGATGCTGGAATCATCCGAATAGAAGTCTTGTGAAAGCGGCCCAAGTTATTCGTAATAATACTAACTTGATTGCAATTAGCTTCAACTCTATATCAAGGTTGTTATAAGCTTTTGATATCATTATACGTTGCCTTAACCTTTGTTGTAGACAAAATAGCAACCGAAGATATCCAGACACCTGAAAAACTCTAGTAGAAGGTAAACAGAAGTGGGCTTTAAGTAGTCTTTCACTGGTTGGTGGATTTTGCACCGTTTTTACCGATTTTTGTTCCATCTAACAAGCCTTGAAGCAATATTTTCTTCAATAATTTTCCAAGATTTACTGACAATTTCTTACCATTAGCTTTGCCTATCTTCGCAGTTTTAGAGTTAAAAACTTGAAGATTTAACCAGAAATTGAACACCCCAAGTCCTTCACCATTTATCCAGAAGGAAAACCTATATCGAATAAGGGCTGAACCACTCAAATGAGCTTAAGTTGATGCGTATGGGCTTTAAAAACCCGTTACCCAGCCTACAAAAAAACCATTGAGATCATTTATTTTTGGGTTGTGAAAATTGGGGGAATAATCATTGATCATTGATAGATTTCACCCCGTAGCGAATTAGGCAAGGCTTGTGTAATTCGCACGTTTACAAATTGCCCTATCAAATCAGCTTTTCCGGGGAAATTCACGACTCTATTATTTTCTGTGCGCCCTGCTAATTCTTCAGGATTTTTACGTGATGGCTGTTCAACCAAAATCAGTTGTATACTGCCAACTAATGATGCGCTAATCGCGTGAGCCATTTCAGTGATACGCGCTTGCAATTGAGCAAGACGTTGTTTTTTTATGGTTATTGGGACATCATCAGGTAAACTGGCTGCAGGTGTTCCGGGGCGCGGGCTGTAAATAAAACTAAAAGAGTGATCAAATCCAATTTCTTCAATCAATTGCATAGTTGCTTGAAAATCGGCCTCTGTTTCTCCTGGAAAGCCGATAATAAAATCGGAAGACAAACTTAAATCGGGGCGTATTGCTCGCAATTTGCGGACTTTTTGTTTATATTCCAAGACTGTATGTCCGCGTTTCATCAGACTTAAAATCCGATCCGAACCACTTTGCACGGGTAAATGTAAATGACTGACTAATTTGGGTACTTCTGCGTAGACTTGAATGAGATTATAGGACAATTCTAGTGGGTGAGAGGTGGTATAACGAATGCGCTTTATACTATCAATCGCTGCAATATAGGTTATCAAGACGGCTAAATCTGCTATCTCACCTTCTGCCTTATAGCCTCGATATCCATTGACATTTTGTCCAAGCAGGGTGACTTCGCGCACACCTTGATCTGCTAAGAGGGCGATTTCTGCAATGACATCATCAAATGGGCGACTGACTTCCTCACCGCGTGTGTAAGGTACGACACAATAAGTACAATAATGGCTACACCCTTCCATAATGGACAAAAACGCCGTTGGGCCTTCAGCTTTGGGCTCTGGCAAAGTCTCAAACTTTTCGTTTTCAGGAAAAGAAATATCAATCTTATGTTTGTGAGTGTGTTGCACTTCAGACAGCATAGTCGGTAAGCGATGCAAAGTTTGTGGCCCAAAAATCAAATCGACATAAGGGGCACGTTCACGAATCGCTTTACCTTCTTGACTCGCGACACAACCGCCCACGCCAATGATGACATGAGGATGTTTTTCTTTCAACTGTCGCCATGTGCCCAAGTGTGAAAACACTTTTTCTTGCGGTTTTTCACGGACAGAACACGTATTTAACAATAAAACATCTGCTTTTGCTGGATCATCAGTGAGTTCTAGCCCGTGAGAAGCTTGTAATGCATCTGCAATGCGTGATGAATCATATTCATTCATCTGGCATCCGAAGGTTTTGATATAGAGTTTGTGTCCCATGGCATATAGAGTTTGTCAGATAATCGCTGGCCTAAAATATTAATTACTAAATGGCGTGTTGTCTGATAAAACCTATTTTAGGGTGAATATAGGGGTTTAAATTTTACCCTGAACAAAATATGAACATAGTGTCAAATTCGTATTTCACCTTAAGGTGTGTTTTCTCAGACAACACGCCAAATATCAAAAATATCAATGTGTTGATAAATGAATCATTGAGCATTGATAAGTTTCATGTGATTTTTGAAGCTGTAGGGGGGAATTTTGATAATCTCCTTTTCCAAACTTATTTTTGACCAACAAATCTTTCTATTGAAAATGTTGAATGTTTAGAGGAAATGGTGGGCTTTAAAAACACGTAGGGAGCCCTACATTGATGGCGTGGTGGGCTTTAAAAACACGTTACCCACCCGACAAAACACACTGTTTCACTTTGGATATTCCTTAACCTGAAAGCGTGAAATGTTAAACTTAAACGAAAAAATAGAACGCTGCTGATTGTAACTTCAAAGCGGGGGACACCAGAAATAATCAGTAGATCGAAAACGGATTAAATATCAAGGGTTTTATGGTGTCAAGTGGTGGGCAAGCAGGTGAAATTTAAGGAAAAAAAACTGATTTTTGACGGACAGCGCTCCCACCCTACAAAGATCATTAAAAAGGTTTTCGTTATACTGATAATGGGACTTTTTCATTATTTGAAAGGGCGAACCGAAGTTATCGCCCTCTCCGATCATCCGTTATAATCAGGAACGCTTTAAACAACCAATTTATCAGGATTGAAGCTGATTAACTCTCTGATATTAACCTCAACCTAACCACTACATAAATTATTGTTTTCATTTAAAAAAACTTAAAAAATCACCATTCACACAACGATAGACGACTTATGGGTAAAGCTTAGCTTTGGAAAGGAGATTTGCATTACAACACTTGTAAGCCTAAATGCTCAACCATTAATGAAAAATCAGGTTCATCGTGTAATAAGGTTAACTTATTAATCACACAAAACGTACCTACCGCTATGTTCGTTGTATTACGAATAGTCAGGCCCTTTTGACGTAACAAGCGATAATTTTGTGCACTTTGCAGGACCATTGTTTGGCCTAGCATTTCTCGAAAGGGTAAACAAGTGAGTAAATGTTTGACCCGATCAAAATCGGTATCAGTGCGAAAACCTTGCAAAACTTCATTCAAAATGATATCCCCTACGATAACTTGACCATTAGCCAGTATATCGTCGAGCAATTCAGTTTGTGAAGTGGTTTTGCCACTAAAGTAGTCAATCCATATTTTCGATACTGGTAAAATCATTTGTCCGTCTGCCCCTCCTCAGTATTCTCATCCCAACCCCAGGGCATCTTGCCTCGTAATTGGCGAATCTGTTGTTGAGCTTGCATGTGAACATAAAAGTTCAGTGCTTGTTCGACAACAGCCTTTTTAGTTTTCAAGCCACTGAAATTAGTGGCTTTTTGAAACAATTCGTCGTCAATATTGACGTTAATACGCATGATGTTACCTCTTGTTAAGTATCGCCTTATAAAATTAGATTATTGGCACGTATAAGTCAAGCTTTGTACAAACGGGAAAAGACAAGTCAAAAATGAAAAAATGAACAGCCTGAAATCACGTCAAACAATTTTCTACGCAAAAGTTTTGCTTCGCTGTACTTTTGCGTAGAATTTCTTATTAAGGAACGTGCATGAAATAAAATATCCATAAAAAATTAGCGACTCCCTTGTTATTGCTGTATTGAGAAAAAGTTGTCTTTTTCACGCAAAAGTTTTGCTTCGCTGTACTTTTGCGTGAAAAGTTATTTTATGCGCGTTCCTAAGTCATTTTAAATAACTTAATTCAATTTTTGATTTGTATTAATATTCTCTTGATTCTAACGGATTTTGGGGAGGGCGAACACGCAATCCCAGCCCCGACGCCAAATATTGTAGGGGCGATCCGTTCGTTATCGCCCTTTCAAATAATGGAAAAGCCCCATTATTTTTGGTGTTTCAAAAATCTGTTACAATCAGAGATTCTCTTTAAAATTCTTATTGCATAATAGTCACTTTGCTAGAAGAATATATATTATAGTTTTTCAAATCATTATCAACCTGTGCCTGTATAAAATTGCAAATTGCAAAGCAAGAGAGATTATAAAAAAGGGATTATTCCCCAAAGTGACTCTCTTGACAACTCTTAAATAGCTGTTTAAATCAATTTAATTAATATTAGACCTTAATAAGGGCTTATAACATATTAATTAATAAAGTTTATAACACATAAACGATACCTATAAAATAAAGGATACCAATAAATATGTACAATTTACGTAACTTACGAATAATATCTTGACAAAGCAATTTTTAATGAAACAAATAGAAACGCAATTATTACAGAATAATATTGATATTAAATGTTTTTAACAACAGCACAAATTCAAATAAAGTACATTTAATAATTCTATGATTTTTATAGATAAAATAATTGATTCCGTGTATCAGTGCCTAAAAATAATTTTTCTGTGTTGGCAACTTCCAGAAGACTGTAACAACATAAATAACATCGAAAAAAAAGTTTTTACATATTGGGTTAAAAATGAAGCTAATATCTTTATATCTGATCAATTAGTAATTATCAAATCTCAGTGTTATTGTCATAACAAATTGATTTTTAATGACTTTCAATTTTGAAGTCTATATAAGTCTATGAAATACAAAATATAATTATTTAGGGACAAGTCTATTATATTTAGATTCTGTGGAACGATGTGCTACTCTGTGAACTTTATTCGAGATTCAAATTGGGGCAAACAAAAACTTGAACCTCGAATGTTGAAAAATGAAAAATATTTTAAAGTCTATGATAATAAAACTAACCTGAGTACACTATAGAAGTGTTTAGTATTATATACATTTACTGATTAAATAGTATTTGATGGTATTTGATAGTATGTAAATACTATCATTCATAAATGAAACTATTAACTATTAACTATTGATTATCAAGTATTGTATTAAATAAATTACAATATCTATACATGAACGTTTCTGTTTTAGAAATCTGTGACTTCTCGAAAACGTCGTGTAGAGGATATTGTGTCACAAGTGCATAATATTCTATATAAGGAGCCTTTTGCAAAACTCTTAAACTCTTCCACGACTAGTGTGTAAAAAAAAGTAAAAAATACTTGATTATCAATTTTTGCCTGCCCAAAACGAAATTAGTACTATAAAGCTAAAAACAAGTAAAATTGGTGATTTTGGAACGTACCAGTCCCTACATTCTTCAAATAGTTATTTTTAACAATATTGTCTTATTATTGATACTAATCTATGTCAATAAATCGCATTAATTGCTCGACAGTAATGACTAAGATACAAAACATGAGGTGACTGAAAACTTTGGCGTGACCTCGCACACACACGGACATGGCGACCCCCAAATTCATCTTTCAGACTGAAATTGACTCGTTCAGATGCACTTCTTTCACGATAACGAACTTGGAAAGAATACTCAACATGGATAAATTGAAGCCGTTTTTTTGAGGCTAAAAGTTCTTTTTTCAAAACCTTATCACGGCGCGGGTTGACATCTATAATAGGAACATGACCAAGTTCAAAACTTTTCGTCCTAATTTCGGAGGCATCATAAGCAGCAATCCATTAAATCATAGAGATTGGTTACTCGCTTTTTCGTTTTTTCTGCCAAAGGAATTGCTTTTTTCCTATCATGTGTTGAAGCAGAGGTTAACACACAACTCACCGTGCCTTTCCCATCAGCTGTGTCGATATGAAGCTTGTAACCGACCCAAGTTTCTGTGTGACCCTTGACTTAATTTCTTGCTACCACGCAGGCACCAGTCTTTGGGTAAGTCTTCCAGCATTTGGTCAAGACTCATGTCGCCGGAGCATCGTTCCCGAGTAGGTTCTTTGACGATATCGAAACCCTTTTTAGGACGTCCACGGGATAGATTCTGTTTTTGAAGCTCTTCGTTGTTTTTATCCTTCTTTATCGGTTTTTCACGGGCTTCTATTTGCTCAAGCATCTCTTGAAATGTGCAAGGCGAGTTCTTCAGGGTCAAGTCTTTTTTATCAATGCCTCATGTATTTTTCCCGGCAACTTAGTTTTTGCGAATTCTGCAAACGCCCGAGAAAACGTTGAGCAGCGAAGAATTTCTTTGACTTTCGCACAAAAACAAATTCGCCTAAGAACTTTTGGAACATGCGAGCCGATCCAATAAAATTAGGGTAGTGGGCATATCATATATCGCCTTGGCTATAAATGCTCTAGCTATCGCTACTCGGTCACTTCGATACCGGCCTGGAAGACGAAGATGACTTTTCATTTAGTTCTTCTATCCGAAGAACTTCTAAAACCGTTATCAGTAATTGTTGTTTTGTTGTCAGTTCACCTAATTCTTTTTTCAACTTTGGTCATAAGCTTCCTTGAATGGTCAGCCAATATTGGGATAAAGTTATCGAAGAGTTGATTCATCTCAAAATATCCAGAGTAGAGTAATAGAGTGATTTAAGTATTGCTTGATCTATATTTTTTTATTATACTACATATCCATTTTGATAAGCTATAAAGATATTGTTTTGATGGAGTTTTGCAAGAGGCTCTAAGTAGAGCGTTTTTTTTGTAGGAACTTGATTAAAAATCACTACAGTTAAAGAAAAACGTGATGAAGCTTATATTGTGTGGACGATATGGTGCCGCATTTTACCAAAAACAGGTTTTTTTATTCATACTATTAATACTATTAAATACTATTAAACTTGTAACTATAAAAGGCCGTTAATATCATCGATAGACTTTATGCATTCGCATCATGTTATTCAAGCTCAAAACCAGAAAAAGGAGCATAAAACAAATGTCCTCAAATCGAACAAAAACCCATGAACAGAAGCGTGTATTAGGCATACCTAGCCAAACCTCAATAAAAGCTGGTGCCTGTGATATGTCCCCCAGCTTGGAACAACAACAAATTCGCAAATGTCAATTGAATGATGTATTAAAATCTTCACCAGCATGTCACTCACTAAAAAGCTCCGGCTGTCAAGTTCCGAACAATCGCTTCGAGATTGCCTAATGGTATTTTTAATACCAGTAAAACTCAAAACTGGCATGAACAGTGTTTCACATTTCACGCGCGTAGTGAAGCTTCGCTAAAGTTGCGCGCAACAAAGCGCGTGAAATGTGAAATGTTCATTTTTATCATTTTGTTCAAAAGTCCAATTGTTCATCTCTAGATTATGGCTTTGGGCAACTTGGGCAACTTAAACTGTATTTCACATTTCACTTAAGAAGTTGCGCGCAACTTTATTTCACTTAAGAAGTTTCGCGAAGCGAAACTTCTTAAGTGAAATGGTGCATGGCACGATTTTCTTTCGCCCCCTTCAACACACACAACATATAGTGATCCTAAATGATTTGTGAAGAACATAAGCCCAAAAGGATTTAAATTCGTGTACTCAAATTTACAACTCATTTAGGATATCTATAGTGTCTCACAGAGATTTTCCTTAGCTCAAGTATTCTGTCGAACGAAGTACGACTCTGTGAACTTTTTAGGGAATAGCACATTTTTCGTTCATGATTGATTATTTCTATACTGTGATTTTTTGATGAAACATTTATGGTTGACAGCTTTACTTGATATTTCTGAATCCTTGCGAGCGCGTTGGTTTTTACTTTATACCACGGTATTTGGTGGTCTCATCATCTTATTATTGGTATTTGGGTTGACGGAATCTCGTGTCATGGGATTGACTGGTTTAACCCGTTTGTTGCTGACTTACATCTCTGTGTGTATGGCTATCTTGCCCATTTTTGTTTTAATGAGTACGGTGCGCTCGGTTGCAGGTGATATCGATGCGGGGGTTTTTGAATATCTACTTTCTTTACCTGTGTCTCTCTCGGCTTGGTACTGGGGAAAACTCATTGGACGCTTTATCGTCATTTTCCTACCCGTTTTTATGGCAATGGTAGTCGCAGTAGGCTGGGGGTTATGGCGTGACGTGACAGTACCTTGGCATTTATTGGCTTTTTACACTGGCTTACTGGTTGCGTTAGCCTGGTGTTTTCTTGGCATCGGTATGCTGATTTCCAGTATGGCGCGTTCTGTCGATATAGCACAAGGGAGCGCGTTTTTTATCTGGTTATTTTTGCTGGTATTTCTTGATTTAATCTTACTGGGTTTGATGGTACGCGAGCAGTTTTCTGCCGAACTTTTGGTATTCATAGCTTTAGCCAATCCATTACAAAGCTTTCGCACAGGGGCTATGCTGTTATTTGATCCCCAACTCATTCTTTTAGGCCCAACAGCTTATGTCATTTTGGATTTATTTGGTCAAACAGGCTATTTGATTTGGTCTTTTGTTTATCCTGTGATATTGGGAAGTCTTTGTGCAATGATGGGTTATCTGCTGTTTCGCCGTGGCGATTTGTTATAAACAGTTATCAGTTATCAATGTTCAGTTATCAGTTTCACATTTCACGCTTAAGTTTCGCGGAGCGAAACTTAAGCGTGAAATAAAGTTTTTTAAGCAAATACTTTTGCGTGAAAATTAGTTATCAATTGAATGACATTAAGTTGGTAAACTTCATGCTTAGGATAGAACGCTGATTTAACTGATTAATCATGACACCACGCAAAAGTTTTTATCGCGAAATACTTTTTCACGCAAAAGTTTCGCGGAGCGAAACTTTTGCGTGAAAGCGTGAAACACTGATTTAAACATGATTAACACTTATTAAGCATTAATCAGTTAAATAGTTAAATCAGCGTTCTATTTTCTCAAATAACAACATTTCACGCTAAAGTTTCGCTCCGCGAAACTTTAGCGTGAAATTGATAATTGATAACTGAAATCGTGACAACAAGAAAAAAGATTGTTGGTATATTATTGGTTTTTTTAAGCTGGGGATGGCTATTTGCGATTCCCTTTATTCCATTAACAAGCAATAAAGCAGTCAATTTCCATTTTCCTGTTGAAGGCGTTGTGCAATATTTACTGGTTTTTTTTGGCTACCCTGGGTGTTCTACAGTTTGTCCCGTCACTTTGAAAACATTAGCGCATGTTTATACTGATTACGGGAAAATTTATCAGGATGAAGCCTTAAAAGTTGTTTTTGTTAATTTAGAGTTAGGGATGACAGCAGAAGTCTCCATGAGGTATGCGAAGCATTTTCATCCTGATTTTCTAGGTTATCACCTGTCAAAACGACAACTGAATCAACTTATGGACGAATTAGGGGTGTCTTTTTTCAAATATGACGGGCAAGAACCTTTGCATACTAGCTATATTTATTTGTTGGAAAGACAATTAGCTGGTTGGAAAATGAAATATGTCTACAGTCAGCCAAATTTAGTCGAATCAAATTTGATGAATGATTTAAGAGTGCTTAAAAGTCGTCGTTATTAACCATACCGATATGTTTAAAAAACTTTTTAATAGTAGAAATAACCTGCCCTTTTCACCAAAAGTAGAGGCTGCTTTACAAGAAGATTTTATTAAAGCCGACAAGATGATGATGATTCTCTTGTTGCTACACTGGTTCGTTGCCAGCACATTTACAGCGTACAGTTATGGCTTTTATAAACTCGGTTTTATAGGTGGCAGTGGCGTTATTTTGATTGCCTTTTTAGGCTACCGTTTTTTTCTAGGTACCCTTTTTTCAAGACTGATTATGGGCATCTCTTTTATGATTTTTTCGGCTATTTTCATCCAACAACATTTCGGTCGAATTGAGATGCACTTCCATGTTTTTGTCGCACTCCCTATTCTGATTCGATATAAAGATATTTATCCTATTGTCGCAGGCGCTCTCACTATCTCGCTTCATCACCTCATTTTTAATTATTGCCAAGTCTATAACCTATCTTTGCTAGGTGTGCCTCTCAAGGTTTATAACTACGGAGATGGTTTGGATATTACTTTACTTCATGCCATTTTTGTCGTCATTTCAGTCGTTGTTTATTATTTTCTGATTGATGTGATTGTCCAACAGTTTTCTGACAATATACGCTTTGCTGAGGAATTGGAAAAGAAAAATAAATTGGCTAAATTAGCCAAGCAGGAACTGCAAGTTGCAAAATGTGCGGCAGAGGAAGCGAATATTGCCAAGAGTCAGTTCATGGCTAACATGAGCCATGAATTACGCACACCACTCAGTGCGATTATGGGTTACAGCGAAATATTGCAGGAAGAAGCGGAAGCATTAGGCGATCAGGATATTACTGCCGATCTGCAAAAAATCTATTTTGCTGGTGAACACTTGTTAAGTCTTATCAATGATATTCTGGATATTTCAAAAATTGAAGCCGGTAAGATGGAATTATACCTAGAAACATTCAATTTACCTGATATGTTGCAAGATATTGTTGTTACTATTCAACCCTTGGTAGACAAGAATGATAATACTTTAAATGTTTCAAAGTCTGACAACTTGGGGGAGGTTCATGCTGATTTAATTAAAGTACGGCAAATTTTACTGAATCTACTCAGTAATGCTGCGAAATTTTGTCAGAAGGGTCAAATTGATTTGCAAGCTGAGCGTGTTCAGGAGAAAAATACAGATTGGATTATATTTCGTGTTAGTGATCAAGGCATAGGAATGACTCAGGAACAAAAAGAATTGATATTTGAACCCTTTAAACAAGCCGATGCTTCAACAACTCGAAAATATGGGGGTACTGGATTAGGGTTGGCTATTAGTCAAAAAATTGTACATATGATGGGCGGTTATATTGAATTAGAAAGTGAATTAGACAAGGGGAGTATTTTTACAGTCCACTTGCCGGCATTTGTTTCAAATGATTCTTCCTAATTATGTCATCAATACAAGTCATAACAAGAAGGGGTTTTTATTGCGGATGAAAGCGCATTAATCTGTTTATCAACGAGGCATGAAATAGAACACCGTATGTAGGGGCAATCCATTGTGGTTGCCCGTTATCACCTAAAAATCACTTACAAATCAAAGACAATGTTACTTGATACGGAATAACGAGGTGAAGGCCTATCAAATTCGGAGTCAAACAATGGATAAAATACATTCAAACGCTATAGCCAGCCTTGAATTTAAGTTGGCAAAGCCAATTTGCCTCTCATGTCGATTGCTATTTTGCAGAAAAGGTCAATTTTTGGCGAGATTTTTTGCCTCAAGCGTTACAAGAGGCATTAATGGATAAAACGGTAGGGGATGAAGTTAAAGTACCGTTGCCACATGATGATATCATCTTGCCTCATAGCAGCCATAATATCTTTACTTTGCAACGCAGCCAATTTAACCGCAATTTTTTGCACGGCAGGATGCTTGATCCGCGTTTAGGTCGTTTTTATCCTAAAATAAAAAATTTCTGCAAAATGTTTCGGGAGGCGTTAAAGAAAAATTGACCCCCTTTCGTTGTATTAGACTTGATGAAACGACGCTACAAGTTTATTTTAATCATCCCTTAGCCCAATATGCACTTAAATTGGCTGCGAAAGTCCATGAAGTTCAAGGCAGCCATGAGGATCGATGTGGCAGGTGTCATGATTGGGCAGAAATCATGACGAGTAATGGCATTGGTTTTCAGAGCCGTTACGAAAATAGGCCTACCGATTTTTTTTTGATCCTTTTGGCAGAATGGATTGGAGTGATGATAGGGAATTTTACAGCACATCTCGCCTTGTAACCCATCTGGATGCTAAAGCTATCGAAGTCATCACGGGTTTCTATAGTCAATTTATTAAACCCGGCATGAAGGTATTATACTGCACATGGGCATAGCTTTTCACGCAAAACTTTTTTTGCTAGGGCTCCCTAC
Organism: Candidatus Parabeggiatoa sp. nov. 3; assembly: GCA_003645185.1. Classification (GTDB taxonomy): domain Bacteria; phylum Pseudomonadota; class Gammaproteobacteria; order Beggiatoales; family Beggiatoaceae; genus Parabeggiatoa. The sequence continues at coordinate 38,699 of QNEL01000002.1, read as the reverse complement.
AATTCCAGAAACTCATTTAAAAAAAAAGTTAAGTTTATCATTAGTGGGGTAACAAACTGAACTTTTTAATGAGAATGGTGGGCTTTAAAAACACGTTACCCACCATTTCACGCTAAAGTTTAGCTCCGCGAAACTTTAGCGTGAAATACATAAATGTTTAAGTTGTAGCCGCGTGTAGTATAGATTTGATGAGCAGTTGGAAATCGCATCTTCCAGAAAATTTAGAATTAGCCGATGTGATCGGACTCGGATTGAATCAAGAGGAGTTAGACAATAATAATCAGTTGACAGGCTATCGCCTTCACGATTTGAACAAAACACCACGTATGCCATTTGATGACAAGGCATTTGACGCGGTTATTTGCACCGTTTCTGTTGAATACCTGACTCAGCCTTTTGAGGTTTTTGAAGAAGTGTCACAGATTTTAAAAGTGGGGATATTTTATCGTTACATTTTCTAATCGTTGGTTTCCAGCCAAAGTGATCACTATTTGGCATGAACTTCATGAATTTGAACGTCTTGGACTGGTCATGGAATATTTTTTAAAATCAGGGCAATACTCTAATTTATCCACGTATTCTATGCGGAACTTGCCAAGGCCGATGGATGACAAATATATCCATGAAAGTAGATATGCCGATCCCGTGTTTGCTGTCTGTGGACAGAAGGTTTAGATTGGATTTTTTGAAATTGATTCGATGATTCGATATCTCAAACGCCAGTCCATAAAAAAACCGGGTATCCCCGGTTTTTAAAATAACAACCATTTTATTTAGATGCCACAATATAATAAGAGCAGTTTTCAAAGAGATTCTAAGCTTCAGCCGCTTTCTCTGCTTCTTCTGGTCGATCTACTAATTCTACAATAGCCATAGGCGCTTTATCTCCCTGCCTAAAGCCACATTTAAGAACGCGTAGATAACCGCCTGGACGCTCTTTATAACGAGGGCCTAATTCATTAAATAATTTTGTAACTATTTCCCTGTCGCGCAATCTAGCAAAAGCCAATCGACGGTTTGCGACACTGTCCTTTTTAGCCAAAGTAATCAATGGCTCAACAACACGACGTAGCTCTTTTGCTTTAGGCAAAGTCGTCTTGATGAGTTCGTGACGCATTATAGAAACCGCCATATTTTTAAACATCGCCTTTCGGTGACTACTTGTACGATTAAGCTGCTTACCAGCATGACGGTGACGCATAATTTTCCTTTTCAGTTATCACGTTCTAGGCAAAAAATTTTCAAAAACTGGGGCAAAGAACCGAAGGTTCGCAAAGCGAAATCAATTATCAGTTATCAGTGTTCATGGGTGTCATTAACTGGTAATGCTTTACTGGTAACTGCTTTATTCCGTCCGGTGATCAAATCTCATCACTACAGACAAATCGGTTTACTGTATATAGTGCCTGGAGGAATAATGGATTATGTTTTGCTAAGTTCTGCCGCTATCCAGAGGAGACTTTTACGACAACAACAATCATATCCCCACTATCCCTGTACGCACAAAGACAAAACCCGCGCCAATCCCGGTAGAGCAAGTCTACCGTACAGGCGGAGCTCATTAATTGCTCATTAATTATATTTGAACCATCATTCAATCCAAGGTATTTGTTGTTTTAATCAAATGCCTTGTTCAACACTTTTATCCCTTATTATAGACTTGTTGCAAAATAAAACGGAGAGAATTTTATTTATAAATCATTTTAAAGGCTGTGTATTATGTCATTTAATTTCAAATACTTAAGTTATTTCGCAACAACTCTTTATAAATAACTCTTATTGAAGAAAATTCAAAAACTTAAGAAGAATTATCGGTAGGAATCTGTTGTTCCTCAGAAAGACTGGGAGGTTGCCAATTTTCCAAAAGCATGCCTAAAGACAATCCTCGTGACGCTAATATGTCTTTGATTTCAGTTAGAGACTTCTTACCAAGGTTAGGTGTTTTCAATAATTCATTTTCCGTTTTTTGAATCAAATCACCAATGAAAAAAATATTTTCTGCTTTCAAACAATTAGCAGAACGTACTGTCAATTCCAATTCATCTACTGGCCGCAATAAAATTGGATCTATCTCGTTTGTTTCTGTCCTTATTTCTGTTTCAACATTGCCTTCCAATTCGACAATCACGGAAAGTTGATCCCGTAAAATGGCAGCCGCTTGTCTAATAGCATATTCTGGCTTGATTGTACCATTGGTTTCCAACTCAATGATAAGCTTATCCAGATTGGTACGTTGTTCAACACGCGCACTTTCAACTCGGTATGCCACCCGTGAAATAGGACTAAAAGACGCATCTAACCTTAATGTACCCGCAGGACTACTACTTTCACTATCCTCTTCCTCGTAGCGTTGACTTGCAGGCTGATAACCCCGTCCCATCATCACTTTTAAGGTCATGTTAAGTTCACCAGCCTTGGTCAAATTGGCAATCAAATGATCAGGATTGACAATCTCAACATCGTGATCCAAAGTGATGTCTCGGGCACACACCGGCCCTGGGCCCTTTTTACTGAGTTGCAAGGCCACCTCTTGGCGATCTTGCATACGAATAGCTAAGCCTTTTAGATTTAATAAAATGTCAGTGACATCTTCCTGCACACCCTCAATAGAGGTATATTCGTGTAACACACTGTCAATCATGACTTCAACCACTGCCGCTCCTGCTAGAGAAGACAATAATACACGTCTGAGAGCGTTACCTAAAGTATATCCGAAGCCACGATCCAAAGGCTCTAATGTTATCTTAGCAGTCGTGTCATTGAGGTATTTAACATCAACTATACGCGGCTTTAATAATTCCATCACATTGGATTGCATATTCCGTAGACTTGTTGCAAAACAAAACTGAGATCAGTTTAGAGATGAATTAATGACTTAGCTATGAAAGCATAAGTGTTATGTCATTTAATTTCAAATACTTAAGTTATTTCGCAACAACTCTAGTTATTAAGAGAATTGTTACTCGTTATCAGTGAAATCATAAAACCTGATTTACTTAGAATACAACTCTACCACAAGTTGTTCATTAATATCGCTCGGCAATTCCATACGTTCAGGGGCTGCTTTAAACAAAGCTTGCATTTTATTGACATCCACATCAACCCACTCTGGGAAACCATACTCCTGAGCATTGCTTAATGCTGTCTTAATACGCAACTGTTCACGGCTTTTCTCACGAATGCTAATCGTATCATTTGCTTTGACTTGGTAAGACGGAATATTGACCATCTTATCATTAACTAAAATGGCTTTGTGGCTCACTAACTGTCTTGCTTCAGACCGTGTAGCCGCAAACCCCATGCGGTACACCACATTATCTAAACGACATTCAAGCAAAGAAAGTAGATTTTCACCCGTCGAACCAGATTGGCTACTTGCTTTTACGTAGTAGTTATGAAATTGCCGTTCCAAAATACCATATAATCTGCGTAACTTTTGTTTTTCACGCAACTGCAGAGCATAGTCGGACATTCGTGGACGTTTGTCACCATGCTCTCCTGGCATTTTTTCTAATTTACATTTAGACTCTAAACCTCGTGTACGACTCTTTAAAAATAGATCGACACCTTCACGACGGCTTAATTTACATTTAGGGCCGAGATATTTTGCCATATTAACTTTTAAGTTGTAACGAATAGAGGTAAAAAAAAATTTTGCTCAACCTCATTAGGTATGGGAAAAAGGACACACATCCCCCTGAAAAGATTACTAATTAGAATTAAGTAATCTAATTAATTAGACTCTGCGCCTTTTAGGAGGGCGACAGCCATTATGCGGAATGGGTGTAACATCCATGATACTTGTAATTTTAAAACCATTAGCATTGAGTGACCTCACCGCAGACTCACGCCCAGGCCCAGGCCCTTTAATCCGTACTTCCAAATTTTTTACACCAAAATCTTTAACCACATTACCCACTTTTTCTGCTGCGACTTGAGCAGCAAACGGGGTACTTTTGCGAGAACCCCGAAAGCCACTGCCTCCAGCAGTTGCCCAACCCAAAGCATTACCTTGACGGTCAGTAATGGTAATAATTGTATTATTAAAAGAGGCATGCACATGGGCAATGCCATCGGTGACATTCTTTTTTACCTTCTTACGCTTGGTCGGTGCTGTTTTTGCCATTTTTAATTTAATAGTTAAAATGGTTGAGTGATTAGAGTTGTCCCAGAAACTCAATTATTGCCCGTTTTTAAGTTTTCAATAACATGAGTTAGGGAGCAATCTTATTATATCAATCAATGAGTTAGAAACCATTATTTCTTTATAGGTTTCCGTGGTCCTTTCCGAGTACGAGCATTAGTACGGGTACGTTGACCACGTACAGGTAATCCACGTCGATGTCGCATACCACGGTAACAGCCTAAATCCATTAAGCGTTTAATATTCATTGCCACTTCACGACGTAAATCACCTTCTACATTGTATTTGGCCACCTCAGCACGTAAGCTTTCTAACTCCTCTTCTTTCAAGTCTTTAGCCTTGATAGTTGGAGAAATGCCACAGTCTTTACAAATCTGTTGTGCAGAGGTGGGCCCAATACCGTAAATAGAGGTCAAAGCAATTACTGTGTGTTTTTGTACTGGAATATTAATGCCAGCAATACGGGCCATAATAAGTGTTCCTAAAAAATTGGACAAAGCTGCCCATTAGGTCATTCGCTCTCGGTTGATAACCCAGACGGATTGCAACTCGAGTCCTGGTTGAACAATCCCAACCGTTTGGTGCTATACTCAACGAGGTGATAAACTTAACTTTTTTTTAAATGAGTTTAGGGAATTGTATTTCACTTAAGAAGTTTTTGCGCGCAACTTTTCACGCTAAAGTTTCGCTTCGCGAAAAGCGTGAAAGCGTGAAATGTGAAATGGTGGGTAACGTGTTTTGGTTGCCCACCAAATCGAGATAAAAAGTTTAAGTTATGCCCATGTGCAGTATATATACTTAGCATTGTCATAAATTGCGCTTTTTAATTACTAACAGCCAACAGCGGGCATCAGTTGTCTTACAGCTCAAGTCACCTAAAGGTGACTAACCTTTCACTTCAGCAAAAGCGCAAATTATAAGGGTGGACAGTATAACGCACAACGAATAGCCCGATGAAATGATACTCGGCCAAGCTTCTCACCTCGGTAAGAATTGAGGAATCATGTCTAGTGAGCTACCCATTTCAAAAATACAACCTTTTACTTCCCCAAAAAGTATCACTTTGTATCTATATGGGGCTTTTTCCAAGTGCATGAGTTCATTGCAAAAGTTTTTTGCAATACTATCAACTTTTGTCACAAAATCAAATAATATTAATAATGACGCTAATCAAAAATCATCCTTGTCGTTGCTTATGCCGCTTATCAGTGCAAATCACTTGAACTCTTCCATGTCGGCGGATAATTTTACATTTTCTACAAATTTTCTTAACAGAAGCTCTTACTTTCATTTTTTTCCTGTAAATCAATTATTAACTTTCCAATATTAACTTTCCAATTAGGGAGTTGCGCCTAAATAAGATACCCACGCAGGCGAAGCCATAGAGGCAAATTTATGTCACGTTATGTCAACTACTTTTGCGTCTCTTTTGCGTTTATTGCGTCTTTTGCGTTTATTTTCTTTGACTGATTGTTCTGGGGTATATTATTTCTTCACACTCCTTCCTTAATTCTTCAATATGCCTTAATACTCAATACAAATGAGAATAATAAATTATTTAGAATTATATTTTAGGAGAAAATAATAGAGTTTATTCGTTATGAATGAGTTTTGAATTTGTTACTATTAATATCTAATTATTTATTTATTTCATATATGAATAGAATGAGACAAAATTTATCTCACTTTATCTGACTCAAATAAAAATAAATCACATAAAATTTGTAAAGGTATTTGAAAATTGAGCAAATTTATTAGATTTATAAAATGAGTTTCGATGTTCAAATTACAAATCAGCAAAAACTTGAACATCGAATTTAAACCTCAAAAAAACTTCCTCAGCGCAACAAAGGACTGCGACCTTGTCCTCTTAAATTGGCTTTCTTCATCAAACCATCGTATTGATGCGACATTAAATGGGCTTGTACTTGAGACATGAAATCCATCGTGACTACCACAATAATCAGCAATGAAGTCCCCCCAAAATAAAAAGGAACATTCCATTTCAGCACCAAAAATTCAGGCAACAAACAAACAGCTGTCACATAAATTGCGCTTGCCAATGTTAAACGCGACATCACTTTATCAAGATATTCTGCTGTTTGTTTTCCAGGCCTAACCCCTGGAACAAATGCCCCTGACTTCTTTAAATTATCTGCAATTTCTTTTGGATTAAAAATCAAGGCCGTATAAAAAAAGCAGAAGAAAATGATTGCTATGGCATAGAACAAGACATATAAAGGTTGTCCAGGTGACAAAGTTTGTGATAAATCTTTTAACCATGTCATTCCTTCAGCACTACTACCAAACCATCCACCCAAGGTGGCTGGAAACAAAATAATACTTGATGCAAAAATGGGGGGAATAACGCCTGCCATATTCATTTTTAATGGCAAGTGACTGCTTTGTCCCGCATACATTTTGTTTCCTATTTGACGTTTGGCGTAGTTCACCGTTATACGGCGCTGCCCTCGCTCAACAAACACGACAAAAGCCGTCACCATCAACACAACAGCAAACAACAACAGTAAGGTCAAAACATGTAATTGACCAGTACGTGCCAATTCCAATGACCCCCCTATTGCAGAAGGCAACCCAGCAACAATTCCTGCATAAATTATAAGTGAAATACCATTACCAATCCCTCGTTCTGTGACTTGTTCACCTAGCCACATTAAAAACATAGCCCCTGTCACCAGTGTCATAATTGCGGTTATCCGAAAAGCTAAGCCTGGATCAATAACGACATTCTGACTTTCTAAGGCAATAGCTACCCCTGTTGCTTGGAAAGTTGCCAATCCCAAGGTGCCATAGCGGGTATATTGGGTAATTTTACGTCGCCCCGTTTCCCCCTCTTTTTTCAATTGCTCAAGTGTAGGAGAAACAGCCGTTAGCAATTGCATGATAATGGCCGCAGAAATGTAGGGCATAATACCAATGGCAAATACCGAAAAGCGTTCTAAGGCACCACCTGAAAACATATTAAACATATCTAAAATGGTGCCCCGTTGCTCCTCAAACATACTGGCTAGTTTTATTGGGTCAATGCCGGGTACTGGAATAAAAGTACCAATCCTAAAAACGATAATTGCCCCCAGCACGAACAACAGTCGTTGCTTTAGCTCAGTTAGCCTACCTAGCTTGCCTAGTTCTATACCCGCTGTCGTATGAGTAGCCACTTCATCCTCTTTGGTAATGTAATTAGTTTAGATTCTAGGTCATTACAATTATCAACTTTCAATTGTTCCCCCGGCCGCCTCAATCGCAACCCTAGCCCCTTTTGTTACAGCTAATCCATGAATTTTAATCGCTTTAGTCAATTGCCCTGATGCAATCACTTTGACCCGTTTGACTTGTCGTGGAATAATGTTGGCCGCTTTCAAACCTTGTAAGTCCACCGTTTCTTGCCCTACTTTTTCCAGTTCATGTAAGCATACTTGCGCGGTATACTTAGCCTTAGCTGACACAAAACCCACTTTAGGCAAACGTCTTTGCAAAGGCATTTGACCGCCTTCAAAGCCAACTTTATGAAACCCTCCAGAGCGTGAACGTTGACCCTTATGTCCGCGTCCGCACGTTTTGCCTAAACCTGAACCTATGCCACGTCCGACTCGTTTAGCCGATTTTTTGGCACCTACGGCCGGTTTCAATGTATTCAAATACATAATTAAAGCTCTTCCACTTTTAACAAATAAGCCACCTTGTTAATCATACCACGTATAGCCTTTGTATCTTCAACCTCGACCGTATGATGCCGATGCCGCAAACCCAAACCCGCCACACAGGCCTTATGCCTTGGTTGACGTCCGTGGATGCTACCCATTTGCGTGACTTTAAGCTTTTTTTTCATAACCAATTTAACCTAAAATTTCCTCAACCGTTTTGCCCCGTTTAGCAGCAATAGACTGTGGACTTGCCATCGCAGTCAAACCATTAAACATTGCTCGCACCACATTTTTATGATTAGAACTGCCAATGGTTTTAGCTAAAACATCGCGCACACCCAGTACTTCAAATACTGCCCGCATAGCCCCACCTGCGATAATTCCCGTTCCATTTGAGGCAGGCTGCATATACACTTTTGCAGCACCATGCTCCGCTACAATAGGATACTGTAAGGTAGTCCCTTTCAGAGGGAAAGATTGCATATCTTTACGTGCATTTTCCATCGCTTTTTGAATCGCCAGAGGCACTTCACGGGCTTTACCATAACCAAAACCTGCTTTGCCTTTACCATCACCTACAACAGTTAATGCCGTAAAACTGAAAATACGTCCGCCTTTAACCACCTTAGCAACACGATTGACAGTAACCAGTTTTTCTAACAGGTCATCATTTTTAGTACGTTGGATATCATAATTTGCCATATCAGTTATCCGTTAACCGTATTTTAAACTTATGAACGCCTATCTAGGCAAAAGTCTTTCCACGCAAATATTATTACATTGTAACAAAAAATTATTTAATAATAGCGTATCAAAAACCGTTACATATTCAGGCTATCGGATTAATCGGCTAACTTATTGCATTATGAACTCAAAAAAATTAACTTCCCCCAAATACTATTAATATAATATAATTTCATTGGAAAGAAGAAGTGATTTTTAGCCGATCCTGATTCAAAGTTTTTAAAGACTTTATCAATTACTTTATAATAAAAAAACAATAATTGTTATATATTTATTAGACAGGTCTATAAATTAAAAATTCAGACCCACTTCACGGGCAGCATCTGCTAAAGCTTTAACGCGGCCATGATATTTAAATCCAGAACGATCAAAAGCGACATCAGTCACACCTGCTGACTTGGCACGCTCTGCAATTGCTTTGCCCACCACTATCGCGGCACTTACATTACCACCATAGCCGGTAGTTTGTTTAATTTCTTTATCTAAAGTAGAAGCGCTTGCCAATACTTCAGAACCGTTTGATGCAATAATTTGTGCATAAATATGCTGTGGTGTCTTGTGTACACACAATCGGACTGCGCCTAATTTTTTAATCATAGCGCGGGTGCGGCGAGCACGACGCAAACGGGCCGATTTTTTATCCATAAACATCCTCTTTTGAGAGCCTTGATTTAACAAGAACACTTAAAGCTAAATCATTATTTATTTAATAAATACACAACATTCACTTATTTCTTCTTAGCTTCCTTCATTACAATTACTTCATCGGCTAAACGAACCCCTTTACCTTTGTAAGGCTCAGGTGGACGAAATGCACGGATATTGGCTGCAACTTGTCCCACTTTTTGTTTATCTATACCTTTGACAACAATATCAGTTTGACTAGGCGTTTCAATTGTAATGCCCTCGGGAATGTCAAAATTGACAGGATGGGAAAACCCCAAGGTTAGGTTAAGCACAGAGCCTTGTATTTGAGCACGATACCCCACACCGACTAAAGTGAGTTTTTTCTCAAAACCTCTCGTGACCCCTTGCACCATATTATTAATCAAGGCTCGTGTCGTACCTGCCAACGCTTTTGCAGCTGTGGTATTAGTTAGTGGCGCAAAGGTTAAAACATTATCTGTCAATTTGACTTCAACTTCTTTATGGAGGAGATGTTCTAAGCTACCTTGACGGCCTTTAATCTTAATGGCATGAGGTTGCAGGGTCACTTCAACTCCCCCCTGAACAGGAATAGGATTTTTGGCAATTCTTGACATATCAATATCAACACCTTAAAACTTAAAAAATGCGACAGTCTTGATTAATCAAATTAAAAATCAAAAATGAATAATAGCAACATTCCTCAGAAATCTTTGATTTTTCCTTCGCATTAAGAAACCAAACACAATACCTCTCCCCCATGACTTTCGAGCCGCGCCCTGCGATCTGTCATGAGCCCTTTGGAAGTAGAAATAATCGCAATACCCAATCCCCCTAACACTTTAGGTAAATCATCCTTGGATTTGTAAATACGCAATCCAGGCCGACTGCTGCGCTTAATCTCGGAAATGACCGGTCGCCCTTCATAATATTTTAAGGTGATTGTTAATATCGCCTTGACCCCTTCAGAGACACTATAATCTGTAATATACCCTTCTTCTTTTAAAATTTGTGCAATCGCAGTCTTGATTTTAGAAGTAGACATTTCCACTAGCTGTTTTCTGATCGCATGACCGTTGCGAATGCGTGTCAACATATCAGCAATGGGGTCTGACAAACTCATAATATTTATCCTCTTGTTGATGAAAGAATTTTAGATTCAAAAATCGCACACCAGTTTCTTTCGGGTTTTTATGAATGTGAAGTCTAAATATGAAATAATAATTATAAATAAACATTAATCACAAAAAACATTCCAAACCCCAAAATCTATTTTTTCAAACTTTCAAACTTATTAATAGTATATCGCCATAAGTGACATTAAACTGAATTTGTGCTAGAAATCGAAAATTCTTTTACCAACTTGATTTGACTAAACCCGGGATAAATCCTTGCATAGCGGATTCACGCAACTTATTCCGAGCCAAACCAAATTTTCTATAATAACCATGTGGGCGCCCTGTGATTTTGCAACGATTACGCACTCGGCTGGGACTGGCATTACGCGGCAAAGACTGCAAAGCTTGTCTGGCTTCTTCGTGTTCCTCTTCAGAGGCGTTAACATTAGCCAATGTTTTTTTCAATTCAGCCCTTTTTGCCGCATATTTTTTGACCATCCGTATACGTTTAGCTTCTCGATTGATCATGGATAGTTTTGCCATTGCTGCGCCTCAATTTTTAAGTGGAAAGTTAAAGGCCTTCAATAAGGCATATCCTTCCTCATCAGTTCGTGCTGTGGTACTGATGGTGATGTCCAATCCCCGAATGGCATCAATTTTATCGTAATCAATTTCAGGGAAAATAATTTGCTCACGGATACCTAAACTATAGTTACCCCGCCCATCAAAAGCTTTTCTACTTAAACCACGAAAATCTCTAATCCGCGGAATAGCAATGCTAATGAGTCGGTCAAGAAACTCATACATGCGTTCCCTGCGTAAATTGACTTTACAACCAATGGGCCAGCCTTCACGAATTTTAAAATTAGATACGGACTTGCGGGCTTTGGTAACAACCGGCTTTTGACCTGCAATAGCCATCATATCAGCAACGGCACGTTCAATCACTTTCTTATCACCCACAGCTTCACCTAAGCCCATATTTAGGGTAATTTGCACAATTTTGGGTACCTGCATAATGCTGTTATATCCAAATTGCTGCATTAATTGTTGAACAACCGTATCACGGTAATAGGTTTGTAATCTCGCCATCTGAATTAATCCGCAATCACTTCACCATTTGACTTAAAGTAACGCACCTTAGTGCCATCTTCAAGAAATTTAAAACCCACCTTATCAGCCTTATTGGTGGTTTGGTTAATAAGCGCAATATTAGAGATATGAATAGGCATTTCTTTATCAATAATGCCACCTGGGGTTCCTTGCATAGGATTACCCCGCGTATGACGTTTGACTAAATTAATATTTTCTACTACTACGCGATCATCACCGATAAAGCGAATAACTTTACCGCGCTTGCCTTTATCCTTACCCGCAATGACCACCACATCATTGCCTTTTTTTATTCTACGCATGTTTAATTGATCAAGTTAGACATTAAAGTTCTCAAATTCTCACTCCTCATTCAGTGATAATTGGGACGGTTAAAGGTTTTGCCACCAAATGATTTCCTTTTGAAAAGGAACATGAGAAATTTTTAGTAACTTAAGTGAATTTTTCTATAACATAGATTGTTCTAAAGGACTTCTGGAGCCAAAGAGATAATTCTCATAAAGCGTTCACTTCTCAACTCACGGGTGACCGGCCCAAAAATACGGGTACCAATGGGTTGTAATTGGTTATTGAGCAATACAGCCGCATTCCCATCAAAACGAATCACTGAACCATCAGGACGTCTAACCCCTTTGCGGGTTCTTACCACCACAGCAACATAGACTTCCCCTTTTTTGACTTTACTGCGTGGAATAGCCTCTTTAATGCTGACTTTAATGATGTCACCAATGTTGGCGTAACGGCGGTGTGACCCCCCTAATACTTTGATACATTTTAATCGACGGGCACCACTATTGTCTGCTGCTTCTAGCAGAGTTTGCGTTTGTATCATCGTTCTTTTTAACTCCAAATGCCGTGATTACCACAGTATAAACCATGAGTCAGGAATAGTCACACAGGGGTAGTGTACTTATTGAACACTTATTAACCTCTATCTAGGTGATTGACCGTGTAACAATCCTATGTAAACGCCAAGATTTTGTTTTGGATAGGGGGCGACATTGCGAAATTTCAACAATATCGCCTTCCTGACAAGCATTGTCTTCATCATGAGCATGTAGCTTAGTTGAACGCTTGATATATTTGCCATATATAGGATGTTTGACTGTGCGTTCCACTAAAACGGTAATTGTTTTATCCATTTTATTGCTAATCACATGCCCTGCCAAAGTCCGTGGTGAGGATACTTGTTTGGTGGTTTGCTCAGTCATGCCATGCTACCTTTTTTTTCATTTAAAATCGTTTTTACCCTGGCAATATCACGGCGAACTTTTTTAAGTTGGGTATGTCGGTTTAACTGATCATTGGCTTTCTGCATACGCAAATTAAATTGTTCACGCAATAATTCAAGCAGTTCCTTTTTCAAATCATCAATGCTTTTTTTTCGCAATTCTATCGCCTTCATCACATCACCATCCGACTCACAAAGCAGGTGGGCACCGATAATTTAGCCGAAGCTAAACGAAAAGCTTCATGGGCAATGTCCTGTGAAACACCTTCTATTTCATAGAGCATTCTGCCTGGCTGAACGGGGGCCACCCAATATTCAACATTACCTTTACCTTTACCCATACGCACTTCCAGTGGCTTTTTGGTGATTGGCTTGTCTGGAAAAATCCTGATCCATAGTTTGCCACCCCGTTTAACATGACGAGTGATAGTACGGCGGGCCGCTTCAATTTGACGTGCCGTAATATGGCCATAACCTGTTGCTTTGAGTCCAAATTCACCAAAGCTGACTTTATTACAGCGCCTAGCATAACCCCGATTACGGCCCTTTTGTTGTTTCCTGAATTTAGTCCGTTTAGGTTGTAACATGATTAACTTTCCTTGAAGATTTTGGGAAGCAATTGGGAACGTGGCATTAAAATTATCTATCTCATCCAAATTTATTCAATCTTCCACTATTCACCATTACCCATCACCAATAAACGCAAACACAAATTACATAAGATTCCCCCCAAATAGCAATATTATGCTTGTTTACCGATAATCTCACCCTTAAAAATCCAAACTTTAACTCCAATCACTCCGTATGTGGTGTGGGCTTCTGCAAAACCATAATCAATATCAGCACGTAGAGTGTGTAAAGGCACACGCCCTTCACGATACCATTCTTGCCTAGCAATCTCAGCACCATTCAAGCGGCCGCTGACATTTATACGAATCCCTTGTGCTCCCAAACGCATAGCATTACCTACCACACGTTTCATAGCACGTCTAAACATAATGCGGCGTTCTAATTGTTGAGCAACACTGACTGCAACTAGGTGAGCATCAACTTCTGGTTTGCGAATTTCTTCAACACTGATATGTACAGGAATGCCCATCATTTCAGTAACTTGAGTTCGCAATTTATCAATATCTTCACCTTTTTTGCCAATGACAATGCCGGGGCGGGCTGTATGAATAATAATCCGAGCATTGCGGGCCGGTCTTTCAATACGCACTTCGCTGACTGAGGCTTGTGCCAGTTTCTTTTTAATAAACTCGCGTACCTTTAAATCAGTATTGAGATAATTCGCATAATCTTTGCTGCTTGCGTACCATTTAGATGACCAGTCTTTAATTATACCTAAGCGAAACCCGGTAGGATGTACTTTTTGACCCATAATTAATCTACTCGTCAATGTCTGATACTGTCACAGCAATATGACTGGTACGTTTAAAAATTCTATTTCCCCGTCCTTTGGCACGGGCCCGCATACGTTTCATGGTTGGCCCCTCATCAACGTATATCGCTGAAACATGTAATTCATCCACATCTGCTCCTTCGTTATTTTCAGCATTGGCGATAGCACACTCTAAAGTTTTTTTGACCAATCCAGCGGCACGTTGTTTGCTAAATTTCAACAGATTAAGTGCTTGTTCAACCTGCAACCCACGAATCTGATCAGCAACCAACCTGCATTTTTGCGGAGAAATACGCACATATTTATGCTTACTAGAAACTTCCATTTTCAGTTATATATAATCAGTTAGAAGTTTAAGTTATCACATTATCAAGTTAAATGCTTCAACTCTCTACCATAATCCGATATGTATTCTGTCACTAGATAAAAAATCTGTTACAGCATTTGTATTTAAATCTTGATGACCAAACTCCCTCATCCTTTTCTAGCCTTCCAATTCCAAAATCGAAGATTTTTTATTTTTTCGATTTTTTATCTCCTGCTTGATGACCCCTGTATGTTCTTGTTACAGAAAACTCGCCTAATTTGTGTCCTACCATGTTTTCTGTGATAAACACAGGCACATGTTGATGTCCATTATGAATTGCTACAGTTAATCCCACCATTTCGGGAATAATCATCGATCTGCGCGACCAGGTTTTTATAGGGCGTTTGCTTTTAGTGGCAATAGCCTGTTCAATCTTTTTCAACAAGTGAAGATCGACAAAAGGCCCTTTTTTAATAGAACGTGGCATATCATTTAGAAGTTTAAGTCAATAATTATCAATCAATTTCACGCAAAAGTTTTTGCGTGCAAAAACTTTTACGTGAAATATTCTCTGTAATTTTTACCATCTGTTCTGCTATCTAAATTTAGTGATCATAAATCATGACTTAGTTCACGATGAAGTCGCGTAGCTTTGAACCGAAGTTTCATCCAAGCCGGTTGCTACCAGACATCTTTGTGAGTAATTTATACCATTCGTGCGTTAACAAACGTCTCATAGCGATGTTACTTCTTATAAAGTATTAAAACGAATTAGTTTTAATTTTGCTACAACAAGCTCGCTCCGAAACCAAATCGCAATATTCGATCATGCCTTACGCAAAGCTAGAACCGCTTACAAAAAATGGAAAGGGATGTCAAGTATTTGTACACACTGATACCAAGAATGGATGTCAAGTGTGTATGTTGTAATCACTTTTTAAACACCAAAAAATACATTTTTTACCACTAATCAATTAACGACTATAGTATTTCAGATAATTATTTTCAAAAGGGCTTACGCCCTGAAATTATTTAATTATGAAAATCTATATTACCATTTCAAATGATTAGTTTTTTTATCACTATTAACTAAATCAACCCATTATTTTACATACATTGACTAAAAAATGACATTTTTTAGTTTAGCTTAATCCTCTAATTGCTCAACGACGACGCACAATCATATTACTTGTGCGCTTATTATGACGAGTTTTAGCGCCTTTAGTCGGAAAACCCCAAGGTGTGACGGGGTGGCGACCGCCGGAACTACGTCCTTCACCGCCACCATGTGGATGATCAACCGGATTCATAGCAACACCACGAGTTGTGGGACGTCGGCCTCGCCATCTTGCTGCACCAGCTTTGCCCAAGGAAGTCACATTATGTTCTACATTGCCGACTTCACCGATAGTAGCGCGACAGTCCGTGAGGACTTTGCGTATTTCCCCAGACCGTAAACGCAATGTCGCATACTGGCCTTCGCGTGCTATGAGTTGGGCGGAGGTACCAGCACTGCGGACCAATTGTGCCCCTTTTCCCTGTTTCAATTCCACACAGTGCATTACACTGCCCATAGGCATAACTCGCAGCGGCATACAATTCCCTAACTTAATGGGAGCATGACTTCCTGACATGACCGCATCGCCAACATTCAAGCCCTTGGGTTCAATGATGTAGCGGCGTTCTCCATCTGTGTAAAGTATTAATGCAATTCGGGCACTACGATTAGGATCGTACTCAATTCGTTCAACTACACCGGGTATCCCATCTTTATCACGCTTAAAATCAATAATCCGATAATGTTGTTTATGTCCTCCACCTCTATGGCGAACCGTTATACGCCCCTGATTATTACGTCCCCCTTTTTGAGTCTTTTTTTCCACCAGCGGGGCGTAAGGGGCACCTTTATGCAGTTGCCCTGTACTGAGACGCACCACAAAGCGACGCCCCGCCGATGTGGGTTTGGCTTTTTTTAGTGCCATTATTGTCCCCATTTAAATTATAGATAGATTTTGGATTAACTAAGATTTTGAGAGTTAAATAATTACAATCAATCGACATGAGAGGCAATAGTTTTTACACACCATTCCCCACAGCAAAAGTTTTTAGTGTACATTTGGTTTGGAATAACCCTAAGCTTGGATGACTTTTGCCTCATCAAAATCATTCTGCTCCCCTAAAGTTAATATCAAAACCTTCTTCTAACCCCACGTATGCTTTTTTCCAATTAGCACGTTTACCAGGCCGCCGGCCAAAGTTTTTTCGCTTACCCTTAACACGGGTGACTTGTACACTTTCAACTTTGACTGCAAATAAATATTCAACGGCTTCTTTAATTTCAGGCTTAGTGGCATCTTGCACCACTTTAAATACAAATTGTCTATGGTTATCTGCCAATCTCAACGCTTTTTCAGAAATATGAGGCGCAATCAAGATTTGCATTAAACGAGCTGGGTTCATGCGAGTCTCTCTTCTATCTTCTTTAAGGCAGCAACAGTCATCAAAATTTTTTCAAATTTCACTAAGCAAACCGGATCCAAAACCCGAGCCTCGCGTACTTCAACTTGATGTAAATTACGTGCAGCCAAATAAAGGTCTTCATCTTTTTCTTCAGTCACAATCAATACATTACTACTCAGATTGATTGCCTTTAATTGCGTGACTAAAGCGCGAGTTTTTGGCTCTTTAAGGGAAAACTGTTCTATGACTAATAAACGCGCAGAACGCACCAATTCTGATAAAATTGAGCGCAGAGCGCCTTGATACATTTTTTTATTTAATTTTTGAGAGTAATTCGTAGGCCTAGCGGCAAAGGTAATACCCCCACCACGCCATAAAGGGCTGGTAAGGCTACCCGCACGCGCACGACCTGTACCTTTTTGACGCCAAGGCTTGCTACCACTCCCTTTGACTTGGGCACGATTCTTTTGCGCTCGCGTACCAGCACGCCCACCTGCTAAGTAAGCAGTCACGACTTGATGAATTAAAGCTTCATTATATTTGGCAGCAAATACCCTCTCGGAAACGCTAAAAACATTTGCCGTACTCGTTTCTGCTCCCATGGTTTGTAGGTTAAGTTCCATGGCACCATCCTTTTTATAAATAAATGAAAAAATTGGGGTAAGAAAAATGAAGATATGATTGTTTGTCATTTTTACATTTCTTCATTTCTCATTTATTCTTATGTTTTATAGCAGGACGTACAATCACATCACCTCCAGGGGCACCTGGCACTGCGCCTTTTATAAGCAATAAATTTCTTTCAAAATCCACTTTTGCTATCTCAAGGTTTTGCATCGTTTGACGTACATTACCCATCTGCCCTGCCATTTTCTTACCTTTGAAGACTCGTCCCGGTGTTTGATTTTGGCCTATAGAACCAGCCGCACGATGTGACAGTGAGTTACCGTGGGTTGTATCTTGTGTTCTAAAATGATGACGCTTTACCGTACCCGCGAAGCCTTTACCTTTAGTAATGCCTGTCACATCAACTTTTTGTCCAGTGGTAAACCGATCAACTTTGATTTCGCTACCTAATTGAATATCTTCACCTTCATTTTCATTTTCATTTAAACGAAATTCCCAAAAACCACGACCCGCTTCTACCCCCGCTTTCGCCAAATGCCCACTTGTGGGTTTATTGACACGAATGGCTCGACGCTCACCACAGGTCACTTGAATGGCATGATAGCTATCGGTTTTAGCTGTTTTTATTTGAGTCACTCGATTAGGCGAAGCATTGATGACAGTAACAGGAATGGAAACCCCGTCTTCCGTAAAGAGTCGAGTCATACCACATTTTCGACCAACAATTCCAATGGCCATGTTCTTAATCTCTTTTATTAGTTATGGTAATTAGATAAGTTGTAATGGGTAATTGCCTTGTCACCATTTGACCTTACCCACTTCAGAATTAATTCAATTTAATTTAATTTGAACATCAACACCTGCTGCTAAATCCAATTTCATTAAAGAATCAACAGTCTTATCTGTCGGATCAATAATGTCTAACAAACGTTTATGAGTACGAATTTCATATTGATCCCGCGCATCTTTATTGACATGTGGTGAAATCAACACCGTAAACTTTTCTTTTTTGGTAGGCAACGGAATAGGGCCCCTTAACTGTGCCCCAGTACGTCTTGCCGTTTCAACAATTTCACGCGCCGATTGATCAATAAGGCGATGATCAAATGCCTTTAAACGAATACGAATTCTTTGATTGGCCATTATTCAACTTGTTTTCCAAATTTATCTTAAAAATGTCTACCATTGGCTAAAGATGCAATTCACAATTCACCTTTTCAACCCATTTTAACACAACTTCTACTCCCAAAAATCATCAATCCTTTCTTTTGAAAACAACAAACCAACTAGGTATAACCAAGCCTGTCATCCCTCATCCAATTCCTTAAATCTAAATGATTAAATGATGGAACAATTTTTTGAAACTAGATATAACCTATTTTTGTTCATCAATCAATATCTTTATTGAAACAATACCGGTATTTTTTGAGGTAATGTATCACATCACTACCCCAAAAAAACGATATTCATTATAATATAGATAATACAAAAAATGATTAGTGATTCTTTTTAATAATAGCTTCTGCAATGCTAGTCGGCGCTTCGTGGTATTTAGCAAATTGCATGGTATAACTGGCACGCCCTTGCGTCTGTGACCGTAAATCAGTCGCATAGCCAAACATCTCACCCAATGGAACCTCGGCACGAATCACTTTACCAGTAGGCAGTTCATCCATTCCTTGTAAAATGCCCCGGCGGCGATTGATGTCGCCCATCACGTCGCCCATATAGTCAGGTGGTGTGACCACTTCTACTGCCATGATGGGTTCAAGTAGCACCGGTTTAGCTTTATGAGCGCCCTCCTTAAAAGCCATAGAGCCTGCAATTTTAAAAGCCATCTCACTTGAATCAACTTCATGGTAAGAACCATCAAATAGAGTGACTTTAACATCGACTACCGGATAGTCCGCTATAACCCCATTAAGCATTTGCTCCCGAACCCCTTTATCAACGGCCGGAATATACTCTTTGGGAATGACCCCCCCCACAATTTCATTGACAAACTCATATCCTTCACCAGGTTTCTTAGGTTCAATTTTTAACCAAACATGTCCATACTGACCACGTCCACCTGATTGCCGGATAAATTTACCTTCTTGTTTCACAAGAGAGCGGATGGTTTCACGATAAGCCACTTGAGGGGCACCAACATTAGCATCAACACTAAATTCACGACGAAGGCGATCCACAATAATATCAAGATGCAATTCACCCATACCAGAAATAATGGTTTGCCCAGACTCTTCATCCGTCCGTACCCGAAAAGAGGGATCTTCAGCCGCTAACTTAGACAATGAAACGCCCATTTTTTCTTGGTCAACCTTAGTCTTCGGTTCAACAGCCACCGAAATAACCGGTTCCGGAAATTCCATTTTTTCTAAGGTAATCACATGATCTTTATCACACAGCGTTTCCCCAGTTGTGACATTTTTCAAGCCCACCACAGCAGCAATATCACCTGCACGAACAACCTTAATTTCTTCGCGAGAATTGGCATGCATTTGCAAAATACGCCCCAAACGCTCTTTTTTGTCTTTGAGTGGGTTGTAAACCGTATCCCCTGACTGTAACACACCTGAATAAACGCGGAAAAATGTCAACGAACCCATATAGGGATCAGTTGCAACTTTGAATGCCAAAGCCGCAAAAGGCACCTCATCTGATGAGGGACGTGTTGCTTCTGTTTGTTCTTTATCGTTTAATATACCTCGAATGGGCGGAACATCAGTAGGTGCTGGCATGTAGTCAATAATGGCATCTAACATGGCTTGCACACCTTTATTTTTAAAGGCAGAACCACATAATGCGGGTACAATTTCATTCGCTAAGGTGCGTAGACGAATACCTTGACGAATTTCTATTTCAGATAATTCACCTTCATCAAGGTATTTATCCATAAAATCTTCATTGGCTTCCGCTGCCACTGCTACCAGTTTTTCTCGCCACTCCTGACAATCTGCTTGCATGGCAGAAGGAATATCACGTTCTTCAAATTCTATCCCCCGGGTAGCCTCATCCCAATAAATGGCCTTCATCTTGACCAAATCGACAATACCTTCAAACTGATCTTCAGCACCAATAGGTAATTGTAGGGGAACAGGATTAGCAGCAAGACGATTGTCAATTTGTTCAACTACCCGTAAAAAATCTGCTCCTGGTCTATCCATCTTGTTGACGAAGGCAATACGGGGAACACCGTATTTATTGGCTTGTCGCCAAACTGTCTCAGATTGGGGTTCTACCCCACCAACGGCACAGAAGACAGCACAAGCGCCATCAAGGACGCGCAAAGAGCGTTCAACCTCAATAGTGAAATCAACGTGGCCCGGCGTATCAATGATATTGATGCGGTGTTCTGGGTACTGCTGCCCCATTCCATTCCAGAAACAGGTTGTTGCTGCAGATGTAATGGTGATACCGCGCTCTTGCTCTTGCGCCATCCAATCCATTACTGCAGTACCATCATGCACTTCGCCAATTTTGTGTGAAATGCCAGTGTAATATAAAATACGCTCTGTTGTTGTTGTTTTGCCCGCATCAATGTGCGCCATAATACCAATATTACGATAGCGCTCAATGGGTGTCTTACGTGCTGCCGCCATGATTTGTTAGAAGTTTAAGTTGTCGTTAAAGTTGTCAATTTATATAGGTTTAAGTCTCACCAGCGAAAATGTGAAAAGGCTTTATTAGCCTCCGCCATACGATGTACCTCTTCACGTTTTTTGATCGCAGTCCCCTTATTTTCATAAGCATCAAGAATTTCACCAGCTAAACGGAGCCCCATAGATTTTTCACCCCGCTTACGTGCAGATTCGACTAGCCAACGCATCGCCAAAGTGGTTCGACGAGCGGGACGAACTTCTATAGGTACTTGATAAGTTGAACCACCGACACGCCGAGATTTGACTTCCACAACTGGGCGGACATTGTCCAATGCTTTGCCAAAAATTTCCAAAGCTTCACCCTTTAATTTGGAAGCGACGCGATCTAATGCACCATAAACAATGCGTTCAGATACTGACTTTTTACCATTTTTCATCACAATATTGATGAATTTAGCGACTGTCTCATCTTCATATTTAGGCTCAGGCAAAATGGCACGTTTCGCAATAACTCTTCTTCTTGGCATCTAGGTCTCTTCTCAATGATGTAATTATTTAGATTGTGACTTGAATAGCACTTCAGTCTATTACACTCAATAAATTATTAGTATTATATAATATCCAATTACTTTTGTCTTTAATTAAGACTTAGGCCGTTTCGCGCCATATTTAGAACGTCCTTGACGTCTTGTGTCAACGCCAGAAGTGTCTAGGGAACCGCGCACCGTATGATAACGTACACCTGGTAAATCTTTAACACGACCACCACGAATTAACACCACAGAGTGTTCTTGCAAGTTATGCCCTTCACCACCAATATAGGTGGTCACTTCCATACTATTCGTGAGCCGCACACGCGCTACTTTACGCATAGCTGAATTAGGTTTTTTGGGAGTTGTGGTATACACACGGGTACATACTCCACGTTTTTGTGGGCAGCTTTCCAATGCCGGTGTGGTACTCTTACTTTTTTGGCGCTTACGCGGTTTACGCACTAATTGATTGATTGTTGCCATAATTGTTCAAAATTGCTGTGGGGTTTGTGAATGCCATCATGAATACTCAATTCACAATCCCCTTCTCAATAACAAAAGAAAGCTGGTATCCTATAAAAAAGATACCAGCCTCTAACTATAATTAAAGGGCGCAAAATTCTAGTAATAGAACTTTGCTTTGTCAACTTTTGGGAAATTTAAATAGTATAAATATGGCGCGCCCGGAGAGATTCGAACTCCCGACCCCCTAGTTCGTAGCCAGGTACTCTATCCAAACTGAGCTACGGGCGCTTAAAGAAAACTGTTAAATAATTAGTGGCGGAGAGAGAGGGATTTGAACCCTCGATGGGGGATTAGCCCATACTCCCTTAGCAGGGGAGCGCCTTAAGCCGCTCGGCCATCTCTCCAATGAATGTTATTGGGAATGAGTCTGAAGTTGTGAGACGCGCATTATATACATAATGCCAAAAAAAAACAAACTATTTTTTGATTTTTATTATTATCAACAAAATAGGCTTACATTTTTAAATGTAATTTAAAATTTACAAACTCAATTAATTCAATGTGTTATACAATAATAGAGGCACTATAAACCTTTGCTATCTTGTTTAAATACTATAACGATTTAACAAAGCATGAGATTTTACGAATCGTCTATTAACAATTCTTTAATTGCTATTACTTAATTAGCAAAGCGGAATTGACTAATTTGGATATTAAAATCGGTACAAATTTAATAATACCATCGCCAAAAGTAGACTATTAAACAATTATTGATATAACTCATTGAAAGTTAATGAAAATTAAAATTTCTTCACCTTTAAAGTTTAAGGTGGTAAGTATTTGAAATTTAATTGGATATATTTATAAATAACCGCTTTATTTTTTATAAGATTTGGCGAAGATATTGATTTAAAGGGTAGTATTTTAGAAATCTGTAGGTGTGTTAAAACGATTTTAATAAAACTCTCTAGTCTGATTTCAGATTGCAATAAATTGGATTGAAGAAATGTCACTATTAATTTTTAATAGGCAACGACAACTGTGCCATTTACGAATGAATAGCTTTACAAAAATAAGGTCAATATCCCTGTATAACCATACAATCTTTGGTAATAAATTTCACCATTGGCAAAAAAACCAACTAGCGGAAAATCTCCTAAACTCTTCTGAATGGTTTTAAGTTCTGCGGAATCTTTGCCAAATAAACTTTCTCCACGTCCCATACAAGAATAATACACCCCTCCTTTAGGTACTTTTCCTTTTAAGCTACCTTTGATTTTTTCAAGCATTTTCACTAAATCTTCATAAGCCGTTTTTACCTCACGGCGAGTAAACATAATTGACATGCCTGGGTTAACAATATCACCTATTGCCAGCAATTTGTGATCAGGATCGATGCCAATCAGATTTCGGACCATATAATCACCTGTGTCTGAACCGCGAATCGGTAACGCCGCAAAGATCAAACCCGCAACTTTATTAAGGTCTTCTGTTAATTCTTTTCCAATATCTTCCTTAAACACATCAAGGGCCGGGCGATCATCAATACGGATAATGATATTGTTACTGGACTCCGTAATTTGGTGACGTGGCCCTATTGCTGAGCATCCTTGAGTCAAACGAGTGGAAACAGCAACATGACTCCCAAATAAAACCCCCGATAATCCCCCCTTAACAACCGTATTAGCAATTTGCAAATATTGACGACGCGAACTGGTTAAGCCACCCACTAAAAATCCATCACCCAAGCGTTCACTCATTTGAAAAACTAATTGAGCTATGTGGTTATTACGCGGATCGCCGTGGACAATAGCGAACATCGGTTTATTGCTATCATTCCACGATTGGTGAGTATGGGAAAAAACGTCAACATTTTCACTGATATTGGTGAAAACTGAGAAAGACTCTTCTGGAAAGTGCCCGATCATAACCGCTATGGCGGGAACATTAAAATATTCCTTGGCACAACTACAAATACCTATACCTACGCTGCCTACCCAATGTGAAACTGATGTGTGTTGTTTAAAATACTCAAGAATATCAGGGAGATTAGCCGCCAATAAATCGGTTGTGTATAAGAACCCTAAATTAGCAGAAGCCGTCAAATGACCCATTTGATTTAAACAGGCTTGTGCGGCTTCCTGCCACTGTGAAGCACTTGCATGACCAAATTTGAAACTGTCCATATTAAATTATTGTGAATGATAGTTTTATGTTGCAATGCAACTGGTGAGCATAGGATTGAAATCGCTTTAAACGCTAAAGACACTAAAGACGCTAAAGACGCTAAAGAGGTTTTCTTCAAGAGAAATAAAAATATTAGCGTCTCTTGCGTCTCTTGCGTGCGTTATTTAATTTTCCTCCTAAAACCCTCACCAATGCAAATGTTCGGGTTTTTTCTCAACGCCTTCTTTTTGTACTGGCATTAAATCAGCCTTACTGACACCAAGAGCTAACGCGCTGGCACTCGCAATATAAATTGAAGAGTACGTGCCGATAATGACACCTAAAAGTAAGGCTGTCGAAAAGCTGTGTATCAATTCGCCACCGACTACAAACAACACAATCAATACTAGGGCCGTTGTCACCGAAGTCATTATGGTACGACCTAACATTTGATTGATAGAAGTATTCATAACAGCAATTGACGATTGTTTTCGCATCTTAACGAAATTTTCTCTAATGCGATCAAATACAACGATGGTGTCATTCAGTGAGTAACCAATTACTGCTAACACCGCTGCTAACACAGTTAGATCAAATTCTAATCTAAATAGCGAAAAGAAACCGACAACAATCAGCGTGTCATGTATTAATGCCGCTATGGCACCTAGCGCAAAGCGATATTCAAAACGAAACGCCACATAAATCAATACACCAAACAAAGTATAAAGAACAGCGAGGCCGCCTTTTTCAACCAATTCACCCCCGATTTGCGGCCCAACATATTCGACGCGACGCATCACAACATCATCATCGTTTTTTTCTAAGAGGCGCAAAATTTGACTACTCAAGGGATCATCTTTTGATTCCTCATACATACCTAAACGAATCGACACATCCTTGGTTGTACCAAAATGTTGTACCACCGCATCTGGAAACCCATTCTCATGTAAAGTCGAACGAATCTTTTCAAGTTCCACTGATTGCTCATAGCCTACCTCTACCAGTGTACCCCCAGTAAAATCAATACCAAAAACTAACCCTTGAATGAATAAAGAGCCTAAACAAACAACCATTAATAGAGTAGAAATCGCCACTGCGATATGGCGTTTACCCATAAAATCAATTTTATAATCAAATCGGTTTAAAAACATATTATTACAGTTGTTCAGTTATTTAAATCAAAAGCATGGGGCGGGCCCCATGCTAAAAGAACTTTTCACGCAAAAGTTTTTGCGCGCAAAAATTTTTGCGTGAAAAACCCTTACGGGTTTAAACCCTCTCGCTTTAACGGGTTTAAATCAAGTTTTGCATTAACCATTAACCATTAACCATTAACCATTAACCATTAACCATTAACCATTAAACCGGCAGTTTTTCAAGTTTTTTGCTACCGTAGAAAAAGTTAATCACACCACGACTGAGCATAATAGCCGTGAACATCGAAGTAATGATGCCTAAAGACAGCGTAATAGCAAAGCCCTTAATTGGGCCTGTACCAAACCCAAATAACATTACGGCCGCAATTAAAGTCGTGAGATTCGCGTCAAATATCGTGATAAAGGCTTTTTCATAGCCTGTATAAATACTATTTTGTGGACTGTTTTTATTGGCAATTTCTTCACGTATTTTTTCAAAAATCAACACGTTAGCATCAACAGCCATACCCAAAGTCAAAACAATACCCGCCATGCCTGGTAAAGTGAGAGTAGCTTGCAACAGTGACAGTAAAGCCACCAAAATCACGACATTCATCAACAAGGCCAGATTCGCTACCATGCCAAATGTTTTATAGCGCATCCACATAAATAGCATTACCGAGAGAAAACCGATCAGGATAGAGATTAAACCTTTAAATATGTTTTCTTCACCTAAGCTAGGCCCAATTGTCCGCTCTTCAATGATTTCCATCGGCGCTTTAAGCGCACCCGCCCGCAACAGCAACGCCAGATTATTCGCTTCACTAGAAGTGAGGCCCGTAATCTGAAAGCGGCTACTAAATTCTTCTTGTATTGTGGCCACATTAATCACTTCCTCAAGCTTTTTACGGACAGTCACTTCTTTACCATCTACGAGTTTCGTCTCTATCTTATACTCAATGAAAACCACAGCCATCGGCTTGCCTACATTTTTCCGAGTCGTCTGAAGCATACTTCTCGCACCCTTACTGTCCAAACGTATTGTAGCTGCCGGGCGGCCTGTGCGTTGATCGATGGTTGCAGCAGCATCAATAATTTGATCACCTGTGACGATAACACTACGTTTAAGCGTAACAGGTGGGCCCTCGCGTCGTTTATACAAACGTCCCCCGTATTGATCATCTTCAGCAGCCAGCATCCGAAATTCTAACGTCGCCGTTGCCCCTAAAATTTCTTTAGCCCGAGCCGTATCCTGTACGCCAGGTAATTGCACAACAATACGCTCATCACCTTGCCGTTGAATAATCGGCTCCGACACCCCTAACTCATTAACACGATTACGCAAAGTCGTGATATTTTTTTCCAAAGCCTTTTGGCGACGTTCCTTGAGAGCCGGTTCACTGAAAGCCAGATGCAAACGAAATTCATCTACCCCCTCTTCTTCAGTAATCACTAAATCAGTGTATCGTCTTTCAACGAGTTTTTTCGCTTTATCGCGTGTTTCGCTGATCGCAAAAGTGACCTGAAGTCCCCCCTTTTCATCAATCACGCGATTAATCCCTTTATAACGCAGTTTTTTCTCGCGCAATAAAGTACGCAATTCATTGATATAGGCATCCTCATCTTGACGAATAGCCGTTTCCATATCCACTTGCATTAAAAAATGCACCCCACCGCGCAAATCTAAGCCCAAATACATCGGTTGTCCGCCAATGGCCCTAAGCCAATCCGGGGTAGCCGATGCAAGATTTTGTGCCACCACATACTTAGGCAGCGCGTCTCTCAGTATAGAATAGGCCTTCCCTTGCGTATCGAGGTTTTTAAAACGCACCAATAATTGCTTAGGGGTTCTATCGATACGGATAAAATCGATATTAACTTCTTTGAGTTTAGCCTCAACAGTGTCTTGCACAGCCTGATCAATTTTCATATTCCGAGCATAAGCCGGAGAAATTTGCACAGAGGGATCATTCCCAAATAAATTGGGCAGTGCATACAGGGTGCAAATAAAGATCACAATCCCGATCAGTAGATATTTCCAAAGTGGGTATTGGTTCATAAGTGTTTTTGAGTTGAATGAAAATGTGTTTACATCGTGTGTTTCATAGTCCCGTTAGGCACCACAGCCGATATCGCTTGGTGTTGCACCTTCACTTCAGTATTGGGAGCCACTTCAAGCGTCAGAAAGTTATCGCCAAAACGAGTAATCTTACCCAACAATCCGCCATTAGTGACGACTTCATCCCCTTTTGCCAGCGAGTCTACCATCTTCTTATGTTCTTTGACTCGTTTAGTCTGAGGGCGTACTATCAGAAAATAAAACACCACAAAGAATACAATCAACATAATATAAAAACCCGCGTCAGCAGCGGGAGAAGCGGCTTCTGCCCAAGCGTTTCGAATCAAAAAATCCATCTTATATCCTTTAAGTCAGTCAGTTAAAACAGTGTAGTATGCCACAAATCACCCCTTTTGGGTTAGAGTTCCAACCCTTATCCAAGGCAAACTTTTTCAGTTATCAGTTATAGTTTAGGAACGCGCACGAAATAAAATCCTCATTCAGAATTGGCTATTCCCTTATTATCACTATCTTGATAAAAAGTTGTCGAAGTTATTCTTATGCACGTTCCTTATCAGTTATTAACACATGACTATCATATTAATGTCGCTAGCAGCCTGTCGGAGAATACCACTTAAGTCATTGTTTTGTATAACATTTATGATTATTGTAAAAACGATAATAATCAATGAGTTAGTTGATTAATCCGACAGGCTGCTAAGCCAATAGTATTTATCTGAAGGGGGCTACAGAAAATCGTGCCATGCACCATTTCACTTAAGAAGTTTCGCGAAGCGAAACTTCTTAAGTGAAATAAAGTTGCGCGCAACTTCTTAAGTGAAATGTGAAATACAGTTTAAGTTGCCCAAGTTGCCCAAAAGAGTTGCATTAGAAACTCCTGAACTTCTGAATTCATGACTTCATGAACCCCTAAAAACGGAAAAACTATTAAAATTGAACATTTCACGCCAGTTTTGAGTTTTACTTATATATAAATAAGGCGGCAGCGATAAATCGTGCCATGCAGTATTTCACGCAAAAGTTTTTGCGCGCAAAAACTTTATTTCACATTTCACGCTCAAGTTTCGCTTCGCTATACTTGAGCGTGAACCGAAGGTCAGCGAAGCGAAATAAAGTTGCGCGCAACTTCTTAAGTGAAATAAAGTTTCGCTTCGCTGTACAAAGCGCGTGAAATGTGAAATGCAGTTTAAGTTGTCCAAGTTGCCCAAAAAAAGCCAAAAAAACTATAATAAATATGAACTTATGAACTGTTTTTTGAACAAAACTATAAAAATGAACATTTAGCTTCGCTGGCCTTCGGCTCACTTAACAAGTTTTTGCAAAAACTTGTTAAGTGAAACACTGTTCATGCCAGTTTTGAGTTTTACTGATTGTTAAACTATATAAATATAATATAAAACACGAAATAGACCTTTGCATACTAAAACAGCGAAGTGGTGAAATATTATCTCAGTAAAAATCATGATAACGTATTGATATTTAAACAGACATGGCTTGTCATTCGGAGTAGCAAAGCTTTAATGTCTCAGTACGCAACAGAATTTGATATTTAAAGTCACTGCTTTATGTTTCCAAGGTCTCAAAAAAAAATATCACCTAAATTGATTCTCTGTTTAAGAGTAAATAACCAATAGTGAACGGAACAATTTTTGCCCGTATTTTATAACCTATTGTTATTTAACATTTATTTAAAGCTTCAAAGAAATTCGATTTTTTGAAAAATCGGATTTCTGGCTGAGTTAAATTTTTTTATCAACAGAAAATGATGCTAAACCCACGAAATTTCTGTCAATTTTAACCATACAAAAAATATATGTTTTTAAAGCAAAAAGTGTTCAGATCACTATTGGTAAATAACCTTTATTTTAACGGCGTATGAGTTTTTGGGAAAAAAGTTTTAGTGTGAATGATGAATCTGTAATGAATTAATGATTGTGAATTGTGATTTATAGAATCCTATTTGAATTAAAAATAACACTATTTCCAAAAAATTAATTAAATAGGGCAAAAATACCCTCATTTCTTGTGGATGATAAAACCCCCTATTTGTGCCTTGTTTAAGAAGGCCAAAAAATGCCATTAAAAGATTAACAGGTGCTAAATAACGCTGTACGGCAAAGATGATCTTCACTTAAAACCTTAATTCGTGTATTTAGCTTCCTGAACTTCGTTTCATCAATTAGCTTCGCGAACGAAGTTTCAAAGTACTCTCAGTATAGAACGGTATAAGCTCCACATTATTAAAGGTAAGCGGGTGGTAACGAAGAGCTTTTTTTGATGTGTTGCTTGCGGGTTTTATGTCGAATGCAACTCGTTTCTCAAAGAGATTGAATTCGATACTAAACGCTAAAGACGCTAAAGACGCTAAAGATGCTCGTCTGTCAAGAGAAAGAGAAGCGTCTCTTGCGTCTCTTTTTCACATTTCACGCGTGAAATAAAGTTTTGCGCGCAAAACTTTTGCGTGAAAAGTTATTTTTCCGTCTTAAAAAAGATAATCTCCAAAAATAGTGTAATTGTCGTTAGAGACGGCAAATCTTTTTTTAAATCACATCGACATAAAACCCGCATGAAAAATACTCATCAAAAAAAGCGAGCAATCAAAAGATTTGATGGATAAATAGAAAGAATTGGTTGTTTCGGTTTAAAGGTTTTCCATGAACGATTATTTAACATTAAATAGCTTTCCGATTCATTTATGTTAACAAACGTTAACAATAGCACTCTTTTTAATTGAGATAGATCGGGTGAATCTACCAAAGACCATCGAAATAATTCGATGGTCGCTTTAGACAACCCAAATTGACTTGGTTCTCGCCAATATGTTAGGGTTATCAGTCTTAGGTTTTACCAGTCTAACATGAAATACAGACTGAACCACATAGCTGCCACTTGAGCTAAAGTCCTTTGACTCTAACTATGGAAGGTGATACTAAAAAATTTATAAATTTGTCAATAAATCGTTAACTCTATATTTCATTTGAGACTTATTTTTGTTAAAGTTTGTTAATATTTGTTGAGCCTCATGTTTACTATGCCGAAATCCTATCATAACTGTTAAAGTAACTATTTAAACTTAAAATTCATAGTTATGAACTTATGGTTCGGTGGTTCAAAACCTAGAATTCGAGAATTAGGAAAAGAACGAAACAAGTTGTGTATAAATGACTGGCGAAAAACCAAGCAATTCTAAGATATACTCAACGAGGTGATAAACTTAACTTTTTTTTAATAAATTTAGGGAATTGTAGGGTGGGTAGCGTGTTTTTGCTGCCCACCAAATCGATATAAAAAGTTTTTCACATTTAGCTTCGCGCACCGAAGGCTCACTTAAGAAGTTGCGCGCAACTTCTTAAGTGAAAAGCTATGCCCATGTGCAGTATATATTGTTGTATACTGTCTACCGTTATAAGTTTCGTATTTGGTTAGTCACCACCACCATTCTTTTCGCTTTTAGACAACTGCTGCTTTAAAAAATTTGTCGCGCGCAAAAACTGTGAAAAGCTGTTGGCTGTGTCTTTCAAATAATAGCTACCTTATGACGATGCTAAGTATAGCCGTTTACGCCACTAACCGAACTATCTCAGTCGAAATGTCATATATATACCCGTATTAAATGCTTTCCTTGGTCTCGTTCGTATTCGCAGCCCAGATTCATCTTGATTTAGATAACGTAAAATAGCTGCTAAACGGTCAGAACTCACGTCCAATGCTCGAATAGTTAAACCAGTGAGAGCTGAAATGGTTTTTTTATGTTTAGTAATTTCATTTTGAACCTGATTTAAACGATAGGAAGCGTATAATATATGGGTTAACCTTCTTTTCGCAGTCCATCCTAAACTTATCCCTTCCCAATTATTATGGGTAGGAAAATTGGCATCTAACTTCTCTGCAATACCCATTAGCATCATTTGAATTAACAACAAAGGAATATCATAGATACATATATGTACAATAGCAGAAGTTGGATTAGTGTTCATTAGTTAAGTTTCGCCTTGGTGTTGTATTATTCTATTGAAAATTTTAGCATACAAAATGACTTTTTTAAATTAATAATCGTTATGTCCAATCAAATTCTAAAAACCACTTTTGGAATCACCGAACCATAAGTTAAGAACATTGACATGGTTAGAATAAAACAAGCCCATGACACATCATATCATTTGACACCCTTGAGTTCACGACAACAACGTATTTTGGAATTGCTCGGTTTCCCACAGACAATTTACACACAACTTGTGGAAATCCATTTCTTATAACGGGTAAAAAAATGAACGAACCCCAAGCAATAACCCACAAAATAAATGATAACCAATGACTTTACTTTAGAACCACTGGATAACCAACGTTTATCCAATCTGTGTGGACAATATAATGAACATTTGCGTCAATTAGAGCAACGTTTCAGTGTGGAAATTCAGAACAGGGGGCATCAATTTCGAGTCATTGGACTCGCCCCCGCCGTGCAGAGTGTCACGGAACTTCTTAATTCACTTTACACTGCTACCCGTGATGAAACCTTAAATCCTGCCAGTGTTCATTTGTTTTCTCAAACGGCTAATGTCGAGGAACTCTTAGAAACATCTTCGGCCGATGACAGTATTGAAGAAAGCGAAATCGTTGTGCGGACTCGTCGCAGTAAAGTTAAGGCGCGAGGCCATAATCAACGCCAGTATTTGAATAATATTAGGCGACATGACATTAATTTTGGTATCGGCCCGGCCGGTACCGGAAAAACCTATTTAGGGGTAGCTTGTGCTGTCGAGGCCTTGGAATCCGATCAAATACGCCGTTTAATTTTAGTGCGCCCCGCTGTAGAAGCTGGTGAACGTCTCGGATTTTTGCCTGGCGATTTGGCACAAAAGGTTGATCCTTATTTGCGTCCCTTATATGATGCCTTATATGAAATGTTAGGCTTTGAACGAGTCGGCAAATTGATAGAACGCCATGTCATCGAAATCGCACCACTGGCCTACATGCGTGGACGTACTTTAAATGATGCCTTTATCATTCTTGACGAAGCGCAAAACACCACCCTTGATCAAATGAAAATGTTTTTAACGCGCATTGGATTTAATTCGACTGCAGTCGTCACGGGTGATATCACTCAAATCGACTTACCGCGTGAAACGCGCTCTGGTTTGCGCCATGTCATTGAAATACTTCAAAATGTGGACGGCGTGAGTTTTAGCTTTTTTGGTACTAAAGATGTCGTGCGACATCCCATTGTTGCCCGTATCATCAACGCTTATGAACGTGCAGAACGCAAAACAATTGCTTCTGATCCGCCAAAACGGGAAGATAAAATCTCATGATAAACGTAGACATACAATACGCCAGTGATGAACCAGATTTACCTGATCAAGAGCAGTTCACTCATTGGGTTAATATCGTTTTACAAGCGCAAACATCCCATCATAACGGGAAAGGGGATAACCAAGAAAATGCGAATACCTTGGCCCCTCAAAATGCTCCCCCCTCATCACTCGAACTCACTATACGCATTGTCGATGAAGCCGAATCGAAGCAATTAAATGAAACTTGGCGACAATGCGCCAAACCCACCAATGTGTTGTCTTTCCCCTTTGACTCTCCGCCAGGTGTTGAGCTACCTTTAATAGGGGACATTGTGATTTGTGCCCCCCTAGTTGCCCTTGAAGCTACTGAACAACATAAATCCCTAGTCGCCCATTGGGCACATCTCGTAATACACGGTACTTTGCACCTGTTAGGCTACGACCATATTGATGAAGCCCAGGCGCAAATCATGGAAAAATTAGAAATCAGCCTATTACACGACTTAGGTTATCCCAACCCTTACCTTATTCAATGAACAATTATCACTTTTTAACACATTGATATTATTCATGTTTTTGGAGGTACCCAGCTAACATTAAGGGCGAACACGCAGGTTCGCCCCTACAGCCCCTTCATTTCGCTATGTTTTGTAGGGGCATACCTACGTGTCTGCCCTTATCTTAATGGCATTGAGGTGCAACCTATAGAGATTCAGAAAAATAATTTCACAAATCAAATCGGGCGAACACGCAGGTTCGCCCCTACAAAACGTGGTTTTGTAGGGGCATACCACCGCGAAAGCCCTAGTGAAATTATTGACCTGAAAATCTATAGGGAAAACTTATCTCCTGAACGCCTTTAAAAAAGATTATCTCTTGAACGCCTATAACTCCTGAACGCCTAAACGCCTACTATAGAACCATTATGAATTCTTCTACTGCTATTTCCGAATCTGATTCGATACCCTCTTGGCTTGAGCGTGTGAAACGCGCTTTATCTAAGAAACCACAGAATAAAACTCAACTGATTACCCTCTTACAGGATGCCCAACAACGCGAATTGCTCAGTACTGAAACTTTAGGCATGATTGATGGTGCCTTAAAAGTCTCAGAACAACATGTCCGCGATATCATGATCCCAAGATCACACATGATTGTTTTAGAGTTACATGATCCGCCGGATCAATTAGTCAAAACCATTGTTGAATCCGGCCATTCGCGGTTTCCCGTCATAGGCGAAAATCGTGATGACGTACAAGGCATCTTTTTGGCCAAAGATTTACTCGAATATTATGCCAAAGGTGGCGGGAATCTATTTAATATGCGTGATGTCATGCGCCCCACTGTTTTTATTCCAGAAAGCAAACGTCTCAATGTGTTATTGCGCGAATTTCGTACCAGCCGCAACCATATCGCCATAGTTGTTGATGAATATAGCGGAGTCGCCGGTTTAGTCACCATTGAAGATGTGATCGAACAAATTGTGGGCGAAATTGATGATGAACATGATATCGACGATCCCGTTTATATTAAACCGAATCATCACGGTTTTTACAGCATCCTCGCCTTAACACCCATAGAAGACTTTAACGAATATTTTAAAGCCAATCTCAACAAAGACGAATTTGATACCATCAGCGGCCTACTCCTACAAGCCTTTGGACACCTACCTAAACGTGGTGAAAGCATAGAACTCAATGGCTTTTCTTTTCAAGTCGTACGCGCAAATCGACGTCGCATCCAATTATTGCGCGTTAAACCGCTTTCGACAGCCCCTAGCAAGACGGATGCTTCAAAACAATCAGAGTACAGCGGATTAACGGAATAAACGGATTTTGTGTGTGATATGTTCAAAGTAAAAATCAGGAATTTTCAAATAACCTTCTTATTCATTTAAAGGAACAATACTCTGTGAAACCATTAAAATTATCAGGTTATTTAGGTGACACCTTAGCCCTCATTGCCGGCTTAAGCCTCCCACTCGCCTTTGCCCCTTATGCATTATTTCCCATTGCCGTCTTATCACCGGCCCTATTATTTTGGCTTTGGCAAAATATCTCACCACGTCGCGCCTTTTCGCGAGGCCTACTCTATGGCATCGGCCTATTCGGTGCCGGCGTATCATGGGTACATATCAGTTTTCACCAATTTGGCGGCCTACCCCTAATCGGCACAATCGCCTTAACAGCAGCTTTTGTCTTATTCATGGCACTCTATCCTGCATTCTTAGGCCAATTATTAACCCGCTTTTTTTTAAAAAACACCCCCATCAAATTATTACTCATCCTACCCGCCGCATGGACACTCATGGAATGGTTACGAGGTTGGTTTTTAACTGGCTTCCCTTGGTTAAGCTTAGGTTACAGTCAAATTGACTCACCCCTAAATGGATTTGCACCCCTATTAGGCGTATACGGCATCAGTTGGCTAACCGTCTTCACAGCCGCCCTACTCGTTTATGCCATCAATATCAAACATATCAAACACTTAGCATGGCGTATCTTACCCCTATTACTGCTCGTATGGGGAAGCGGTTGGCTACTCTCAGGCCTCTCTTGGACGCAACCCGTCGGCAAAGCCAAACAAGTCGCCTTAATACAAGGCAACATTCCGCAAGAATTTAAATGGTTATCAGGATTCCAACTCCCCAGTATGCAACGTTACTTAGAACTCAGCAAAACCCACCGAGATGCCGATATCATTATCTGGCCAGAAACGGCCATCGCCATGTTTTACAACGACGTACCCATCCACTTTCCCGGATTTTTAGAAGAAATAGCCACAGAGCATACCCAATATCACACCGATTTTTTAATCGGCCTACCCGTCATGCAGCCAGACGGCCATTATTTTAATAGTGTCGCCAGCATTGGCAGCCAGCCCGGATTTTACTACAAATCCCATTTAGTCCCTTTCGGAGAATACATCCCCTTTCAAAGCACCTTTGGCGAACTCTTAAAATTCTTAAATGTACCCTTATCCGCCTTTTCCGCTGGCGAAGCCATACAACCCAATCTCACCAGTGCCAATGAAAAAATAGGTGTCTCCATTTGTTACGAAGCAGCTTATGGCGAATTAATACGCAACAGCCTCCCAAGCGCCACCCTATTAGTGAATGTCAGCAATGATGCCTGGTTTGGCGACTCAATCGCCCCCCATCAACATTTAGAAATCGCCCGTATGCGCGCCTTAGAAACCGGACGTTACTTACTCCGCACCACCAACACCGGCATATCGGCCATCATAAATACAACCGGCAAAATCGTCACCCAAGCCCCCCAATTTAAAATCACCACCCTACGCGGCAAAGCCCAACCCTATCAAGGCAGCACCCCCTACATCCGTTTCGGCAACAGCCTCATCATCACCCTACTATTAATAATATTTCTAATAGGCGCTTTATGCCCCACTCTCTGTGACACTCTTTGTCCCTCTGTGATCTCTGTGTTGAAAAACAAACTCAAATAGACTATAAATATGAATGTAGGGTGGGTAACCTGTTTTTGTTGCCGGCCCCAATTAAAATACCAATTAAATGTTGCCAACCATATTAAATATAGGGGGTTTGTAACCTGTTTTTGTTGCCGGCCCCAATTAAAATACCAATTAAATGTTGCCAACCATATTAAATGTAGAGCTTTGGTAACCTGTTTTTGTTGCCGGCCCCAATTAAAATACCAATTAAATGTTGCCAACCATATTAAATGTAGGGCTTTTGTAACCTGTTTTTGTTGCCCACCATATTAAATGTAGGGTGGGTAACGTGTTTTTGTTGCCCACCAATTAAATACCAATTAAATGTAGGGGGCAGGTAAAGATTGTTGCCGGCCCCAATTAAATATCAAATAGACTATATATACATAAATGTATTTCAAAAAAAGGACGAAACACCATGCAAAAATTCATCTTATCATTATTACTACTCACCCTCGCACAAAACGCCAACGCCGAATTAAATGTAGGGTGGGTAACGTGTTTTTGTTGCCCACCAATTAAATATCAAATAGACTATACATATATAAATGTATCTCAAAAAAGGACGAAACACCATGCAAAAACTCATCTTATCATTATTACTACTCACCCTCGCGCAAAACGCCAACGCCAACGCAGAATTAAGCTTCACCAGCTTAAAACCTCTATACTATGTAGGTGAATACATCATCATTGATTTACAAGAAAACCTACAACAGCCATCCCGTTTTGATCGAGTCGATTTATGGGTAGCCGTCGAACTACCCAGCGGAGACTGGTTATTTAAAACCCCTTTCGGATTTGCCCCCTTTGATCCCAAACCGCAAGCCTTCAGAAGCTCTTTAGACACCGCAAAAAAAACGCATCGTATCTTTGACTCTGAAGTCATATCCGGTTTAGGCGGCGATTATGTCTTCTATGCCCTTTATGTCGAAGCTGGTAAAAATCCCCTAACGGCGGGTATCCCAACATACCGCTCGAATATCGCAACCGTCGCCACGACTTTAAGCAATAAATCCTTGAGAGAAACACCGCTACCTGCTCCTAACTCGCTCTCAGCAACAGCCGGCGAACAGCAAATCACGCTCACTTGGCAACCCATCACTGGTGCCGCCTCTTACACCCTTTACTGGCAAGAACCCGATGGCAGCCAACGCAATCTCTCCCTTTCCGGCACATCTTACGTGCATAGCAGCCTCCAAAACGACGTAACCTATACTTACTGGGTAACCGCCGTCAGCACAACAGGATTAGAAAGCACCCCATCGACAACCATTGTTGCCATGCCACAATTGCCCGCAGGAAAAGTCTTTCAAGATAGCTTAGCAGATGGCAGTTTAGGCCCAAAAATGGTAGTGATTCCTGCCGGTACTTTTAGAATGGGCGATATCCAAGGCGGGGGGTATTCTAATGAACAACCCGTACATGAAGTCTCTGTCGCGCGTTTTGCCATGGGGCAATATGAACTGACAGTCGGAGAATTTCGTCTGTTTGTCCAAGCGACTGGGTATAAAACCGATGCGGAAAAGGGAGACGGTTGTTATGTCAATCTGGATAATGATAGAAGTTGGGAAAAAGTGAAAGAGGCCAACTGGCGCAACCCCTATTTTTCTCAAACCGATAATCAGCCAGTCACCTGTATTTCTTGGAATGATGCCACAGCTTACGCCGCATGGTTAACGCAACAAACCGGACAGCAATATCGTTTACCCACGGAAGGGGAATGGGAATATGCCGCACGCGCTGGAACAGAAACAAAGTACTGGTGGGGAAATGAAGCCTCTCATGACTATGCGAATTACGGTGCAGAAAACTGTTGTTCTGGTGTAGCAACAGGCCAAGATCAATGGATATACACCTCACCAGTGGGTTCCTTTGCCCCCAATTCTTTCGGTTTATATGACACAGTAGGAAACCTTTGGGAATGGACGTGTTCTGAATACGAAAGTCCCTATCAGGGTAAGGAAACGCAATGCTTAGAGCAAGCACATTCCGATAACGATAGCCTTTTCGTTTTGCGCGGCGGCTCGTGGAGCAGCGATGCCTTGAGGATGCGCTCGACGAACCGCAGCAGGAATCAGCGGACTATCCGTAACAGGAACTGCGGTGCGCGGCTCTCCAGGATATTGTAAGCCTTTGATCTTTAGGCTTTTCCCCTTTTATTTTTTTTGTTTTTGGTTTTTTGGGGGGGGGCAAAGCCCCCCAGATCGATTTTATATATCCTTATTAATTATAAGTATTTTGTAGAGACGCGATGCCTCGCGTCTCTATTTCTCGCGTCTCTATTTCTCGCGTCTCTATTTCTCGCGTCTCTATTTCTCGCATCTCGACTTCTCGCGTGGTGAATGGATTTTTGGTGAATGGAAATGGGTTAGAGACGCGAGGCATCGCGTCTCTACAGAAAAAGGAATTTCTCGCGTGGTGAATGGAAATGAGTTAGAGACGCGAGGCATCGCGTCTCTACAGAAAAAGGAATTTCTCGCGTGGTGAATG
>QNEL01000001.1 GCA_003645185.1 Candidatus Parabeggiatoa sp. nov. 3 | reverse complement strand
GTGTTTATGTTGCCCACCAATTAGATCAATGTAGGGGGCCGGTAACGTGTTTATGTTGCCCACCAATTAGATCAATGTAGGGGGCCGGTAACGTGTTTATGTTGCCCACCAATTAGATCAATGTAGGGGGCCAGTAACGTGTTTATGTTGCCCACCCTCTTCATTAAAATCCCATACAAATCATAGTGTTATTGTTATCCAAGCAGAAATGGGTATTATTTTGTTAAAGCCAATTCCCAATCAATAAAAAAGGGGCCCAATAATAAGGATGTTTGTATTGCCTTTGACTGAGTAGTAAGGTTTTTTGGGCTTGTTGAAGCGCTTCGGCTTTAGAAACATAAGGCCCTTTACACATCGCCTGATAAAAAGTCGTCATCAGTTTAGCCGTCGAGGCTTCTTCCACTCGCCATAAGCTCGCTACCGCACTTCTTGCGCCCGCTTTCAGGGCTATACCCGCTAAGCCTAATGCCGCTCGTTCATCCCCCACCGCCGTTTCACAAGCACTTAAAGTGAGCAATTCGATAGGTTCATCACGAAATTGACTGATACGCATAAACTGTTCGAGTTCATTCAGATTCAGCTTGTCGTTGTAAGTCAACAAAAAGCTTGATGTCGAATGGCTTTTAAATTGCCCATGGGTGGCAAAATATAGACTGGTGTAAGCTGTTTCGGCTAAGTTGTCTTTTAGCCTATTTTTCAGAAAGCTTTTATTCACTAAAGGCGGTGTTTGAGTCTGGCAAATTTGTTCGATACTGTTGATTGAATTAAGCACATGCGGTAACGCTGAAAAACCTTGGCGACTTTCTGATAGCCCACCCATGAGCATCTTGATCTCATGCCGTTTAAATCGCTTTGGCTCCTCTGTCAGCGTTAAACCGGGAATGATCGCGAGCGCGTATTGTTGAATCAAAAATTGTCTGCCATCGTGTAAAGCGGCAAAAGGGATGGTTCGCAATAGACTGTCTGGCACGATAATCAACGTTTTGATCTGCCGTGCTTCAAGTGTCGGCCGCATTTTTTGAATAAAAATCTTCTCAAGTTGACGGGAATTGACTAACAGCCGCCGATAATTACTCTTAGGGTTTCTCAGTTGACGATGAAAGGCTTTAACGATTTTCTGAATCTGAGCGTAGCTTGCTTTCGGATTGTCTTGATCTGTCAAAGTCAATTGTTTTAATTCCCCGCCGGCGAAACTCAACAAGAGTTCAACGCGCTGTTCAAAAATCATCGGATAAAATACAGCGGTATGCGTATCAGTGAGGATATCATCAATACGCTTCCTTTTCGCTTGTAATGCCGTGACACAGTCATCTTGAAAATAATTTTCCAGTTCAACGGCTTTCAGTAATTCCAACGTTTCTCTCGCTTTCAGCAAATCGGCTTGCCGTTGTTTTTCATCAGGCGCATGACGCGCTGTTTGAAGCCATAAATCCGCTAAATCAAAATAAACCACATCGGCCGTTTTCAAAAGCGATTGTGGCGGAATCCGATAACCGCGCACAACGGCGCGGCGTAAACGCTGTAATTGCTTAATGGCGTTTTGATAAGCGGTACGGGCACGGGGTAAATCATCTTGTGCTTTATACAAACGGCCCTGTTGCCAGTACCAAAGGTACAACTGATCGGCCGCGTCGAAACTCATAAAAATCGCTTGTTGCGTTAAACGCTCCGCTTCCCCATAACGCTGTTCTTGTTCATACAGCTTACCTAAATAACCGGTTGCATAAGCCGCACTCCGCGTATCACCTAATCGCTTAGCCTGTTGCAAGACAGTCTGCAAGATTTCATAAACAATCCATTTCATTTCAGGATGCTCAATAGCAAGATGAGCCAATTTGAGCAAGCCCAATCGTTTATCATGCGAATCGGGTAAAGCTTGCATGGCTGACAAAGCCGTTTCAAAAGCCTCTTTCCCCCATTCAATTTGCACGATATTGGTTCGCAGTTTCGCACTCAAAACCGGATCATCAGCTTGTTGTGCCAGTGCCAAGCTTTTTCTATAGTGAGCCAAGGCTTCAGGAACATTTTCCTGTAAACTCAATAGGTTAGCTTGATAATTTAAGGCCGTAGCACAGGCTAAAGGCGAATCAGGGGCCGTACAAACCAAATCAACACTTTGCTTGGCATACTGTTCGGCCAGATCAAAATCACGATAACGTAAATAGAAATCACTCAAACTGCCCAATACCAGTGATTGACGAATCGGATCAGATTGCAGCTTCGGCAAGGCTTGATGAAGCGCCGCAAAAGCCTTATCGGCCAAGCCTAATGATTGATAAGCCACAGCCAATTGTAATAAGACATCAACTTGTTGCCCTGTTGGCAAACTGGGCCATTGATTTTCCCATTGCTCAATGGCTTGAGCAAATTGGCCTTGTTTAAAGGCCTGTTGTATCAGCGGTTGATCAAGGGCAGCCGTTAAAGGGCTTATGCTGAGAGTGAAAAAAAAGTATAGATAAAAAAGCGCATATTTATTCATAAATCACCATTAATCTTGCTGCCTTATTGGAGTGCATTGTTATTTTGCGGTTTTTTCGTTCCTTGTTATTTTGCGGTTTTGGAGTGCAAAATTTATTTTGCGGTTTTTTACGTTCCAAATTTATTTTGCAGCCCGATTTTCATCCCCAAAAAAAATTTTAGCAAATGTGAGCAACTTGTCCGTCTGTTTAAAATCAATATAAACAAAGCTATCTATACGCGATGAACAGTGTGGACAGCTATCGCTTAAACTACGCGAGGTAACCATCATGAACGGGCTTATTATCTACTTAATCATGTTAGCGATTTTTTTGCCACTGCTACTAATCTTTATGAGCGTCACTAAAATTGACAATCATGATTATGATTATTCAATAGAGTTGTTGCGAAATAACTTAAGTATTTGAAAATAACATCACACACGATTTTTAAGCATATAACTTAATTAGTACAACGAATTAACGGAATAAACTAATCCGTTTAGTCCGTTAATCCGCTGTACTATCGTTGACAAATATTTTTTGGCAAATTTGAGCCATTTATCAGTCTATATATATTTAGTACAACAGATTAACGGACTAAACGGATTAGTTTATTGATCGCATTGAGTCAATCCATTGACTTCGCTAATCCGCTGTACTATTCAAACGGTTGACAAAATTTTTTTTGGCAAATTTGAGCCATTTGTCAGTCTATTTAAAGTAGATATAAACAAAGCTTGTATCTGACGCGGTGAACAGTGTGAACAGCTATCGCTTAAACCACGCGAGGCAACCGTCATGAACTGGCTTATTATCTACTTAATCATATTTTAGCGATTTTTTTTGCCACTGCTACTGATCTTTCTGAGTGTCAATAAAATTCACAATCATGATTATTCAATCTCCGTTTTTAATTCTTAGGGCTACAGTGATTAGAGGCCGATTCAGATTATATTAACTATAGAATAGGCCTCATTTTTTTCAAACGGTTGATAAATTTTTTTGGCAAATTTAAGCAAATTGTCAGTCTTAATTTAATAAGAAAACTTACTTTCACTTTCTATATATCAACACACATTCAGGAGAACAATCAATGTTAAACCAAAAAACATTACCTGTACTCATAGCCAGTTCATTGGCACTCAGTATCTCATCCGTCGCGGCTGCCCCGATTCTGACAGCCAAGCCTGTGAAACCCGCTCCAGCAGAAGCTCAAATCGTTAAACCCGCACCAGAAGCGCTTTGCAAAAGTATTACTTCTAGAAAAGAGGTGATCAATGCGCTACAGGTAGGTATAGAACCCAATGTGATTTCTGAGGCATCTGCCGCTTGTCTACCACCGGCCAAAGCACCAACCTTCGATAAGAATGGGGAGCCCGTACAAGCCCAAGTCAATACAACAATACATACCCAATTTGAAGAACTAATCGGTTGTGGCTATCACCCGCAGCGTCGAGAATTGGCGTGTGTGGTCAAACTCAAAAAAACCTCTGGTTACGGAGGTACGCCGCCTTATCCTGCAAGCATGGGCTCGTTTGAATGGGTAAAGTTTTGTGTATACTACCCTCCCTCTCAACCTAACCCTGGCTGGGAAGCGGTGAATACCTCAGCAGTGCATGTTCACGATAGGCCTAATTTTGCGATGTCCCCACCCTACCACTATGGTGTCATCGTACAGGCGAATCCTAGACTGCACCAAGCTTTAGTTAATGGGCAGACACTTTGGGCACGCGCCGCGCTGTCATGGGGTTCTCCTCCACCGCCAATATCGTGGTGTTCACCGGGGAATTGGGGTAATGCGAAAATGTTCAAAATCAAACTTGATCCATAGTTCTGTAGAGTAAGCGGGTGCCAAGAAACTCGAACAAAGCTTCCTAACTTGCCGCCCGCTTGCCCACCATTTTGTATGATTATAGGCAGATTCAGATGGAATTGAGAATAGGCCTCATTTTTTTTCAAACGGTAAATTTTGCGATCAATTTGAAAAAGACAAAATAAGGATCAAATTATGAACATAAAAACACACAAACCCTGCTATTTTCTAATGGGGATAGCGGCATTCAGTTGGCTATCAGGCGTTCAAGCGGCAACTGATTGTACTGTTCAGACTGATATTAATGAAGAGGAGTGTCATGCTCTTGTTGAGTTTTATATCAGCACGGATGGTGCTAATTGGATCAATAACACTGGCTGGAATGTGACGAATGCACCTTGTAGTTGGAAAGGTGTAGGGTGTTTCAATGGGCATGTTACTTCGCTTGATCAGCGCCAGAACCAACTCAACGGTTCTATACCTGAGTCGTTGGGCAATTTGAGCCGTTTGCAAAATCTCAATTTGAAAACTAACCAACTCAGCGGTTCTATTCCTGAGTCTTTGAGCAATTTGAACAATTTACAGAAACTCATACTGCTAGATAATCAACTAAGCGGTTCTATACCTGAATCTTTGGGCAATTTGAGCAATTTGCAGCATCTCTTTTTAAACGGTAACCAATTAAGCGGTTTTATACCTGAATCGTTGGGCAATTTGAAGAATTTGCAGCGTCTCTCTCTAGGCAGTAACCAACTAAGCGGTTCTATACCTGCGTCGTTGGGCAATTTAAGCCATTTGTATTATCTTGGTTTGCTTGATAATCAA
This sequence comes from Candidatus Parabeggiatoa sp. nov. 3, assembly GCA_003645185.1. GTDB lineage: Bacteria > Pseudomonadota > Gammaproteobacteria > Beggiatoales > Beggiatoaceae > Parabeggiatoa. The sequence goes on along the minus strand of QNEL01000001.1, from coordinate 58,948 downwards.
CTCAACGGTTCTATACCTGCATCCTTGGGCAATTTGAGCAATTTGAAAAATCTCGATCTGAGAACTAACCAACTAAGCGGTTCTATCCCTGAATCATTGGGCAATTTGAGTCATTTGCAATCTCTTATCCTATTCAGTAATCAACTCAGTGGTTCTATCCCTGAATCATTGGGCAATTTGACTCATTTGCAATCTCTTATCCTATTCAATAATCAACTCAGTGGTTCTATCCCTGAGTCGTTAGGTAATTTGAACAACCTGTCGTCTCTTTATCTGCATAGTAATCATCAACTCAGCGGTTCTATCCCTGAGTCGTTGGGCAATTTGAGTAATTTACATGTACTCCTTTTATCCTATAATCAACTGAGCGGTTCTATCCCTGAATCGTTGGAAAATTTAAACAATTTACAGAGTCTAGCTCTTCACCATAACCAACTCAGTGGTTCTATCCCTGAGTCATTGGGAAATTTGAGCAATTTGCAGTCTCTCTATTTGAACAATAACGAATTGTGTGGAGACATCCCACTCTCTTTGATGAATCTGAGTATGATTACTGGTTTAAGGTTAAGCGACAACCACTTAACAACTTCTGATACAGAACTAATTGCTTGGCTTGATGCCAATTCTGACTCTGGTTTTAATTGGATGGATCAAACCCCCTGTCAACAAACCAATACGTGTTTAGTTTATGGCGTACATGATGGTGGATTGAATGACTCTCAATTTTTTAGCATTGACAGTGAAGACTTTGAAGTCAAACCATTGGGAAGCACCTATTTCGGACATGACATCGAAGCGCTTGATACTCATCCACACACAGCTAAGTTGTTTGCGGCTTCTGGAAAAGATACCAAAAAACGTGGTTATCTCTATAGCGTAGATAAAACCACTGGGCAACTAACTGAGATCGGAGCCACCGGTTTTAAAGAAATTGATGGTTTATCATTCCATCCTGATGGTACGTTATGGGGCTGGGCAACTGGTGATGGACTTGTCACCATTAACACCACCACCGGGCAAGCGAATTTGGAAGTCCCATATCTTGGTGAAGTTGAGGACTTAACGTGGAATACAGCGGGAACGGTACTCTTTGGCGTAGAGAATTTGGAGACGCACTCGGATGCAGGTGTTAGGTTATTGGCTTACGACGGAAATACAGTTACAACGGTTTGCCAAGAACTAACTCAGTCACTAGAAATAGAGGCTTTGGACACCTTGCCTGATGATAGCTTATTATTTGGTCTTCACAATAGAACGAGTTTACCTCTTGGTGCGCTAGACGTGACAAATTGTCAAATCATTGCTGAACAAGAAATAGCTACTGATTACAATGATGCCGAAGGGATTGCATGGCCTAATTGTCAGTAAAGCATAGGATAGGTAAATGAAGTGTAAGCATTACAATTTCATTACGATTTTTAAAAAGCCCCAAAGCCAAGGGGCTTTATTAGCGTTCGCTCCGCTCTACCCACCCTACAAGTATCACTTTTAATTACACCCTAAAAAGCTTGGTATTTTGAAATTTGCCCTCTATCGACTTACAATTGCTCGAACCCTTTTCAGGTATTTGCTCAACCAAATACGATGCTTATTGAACCTCGAAGTTTTCTGCCCTCGAATTTGAAAACGGATAGGTGGTAAGCTAAGCTAACTTAACCCCTTCAAATTTTCAGCTTTTTCAAGTACAATTCATACAAAAATCCACAAAAAATATTATCCTAAGAAATGTCATGAAAACGTTTTCATTTTTAACACTGTTCATTGTTCATTGTTCATTACTGGCTGAAGTGATCACTGATGGTACGCTTGGAGAGGCGACTAGCTTGTCGGGCCCGGATTATCGCATTAGCGAAAGCTTCGGTCAGCAACGGGGTGGTAATTTATTCCATAGTTTTCAATCATTTAATCTTAATACAGGTGAAAGTGCTACTTTTACGGGGCCTAATAATGTTAATAACATCATTAGCCGTGTGACTGGCGGTTTTCCCTCAACAATTAATGGCCTCTTACGCAGCACCATTCCCAATGCTGATGTTTATTTCCTCAATCCTAATGGTATTCTATTTGGTGAAAATGCCCAATTAGAAGTACAAGGTGCTTTTCATGCCAGCACAGCCGACTATCTCCGATTAGGAGAGCATGGACGTTTTGATGCCCGCCAACCCAGTAACAGTCTTTTGACTGTCGCTCCCGTTTCCGCGTTTGGTTTTTTAACGGACACACCTACCCCTATCACGCTTCAAGAGAGTACGCTATCGGTTTCAGAAGGCCAAACCTTATCACTCATCGGTGGCGATTTACGTCTGAATAGTACCGAACCCATTTATGATGATGAAGGTGGGCGCACATTCAGTTCAGGCCTTTCTGCTCAGTTTGGACGTATCAACCTTGCCAGTGTCGCTTCACGCGGTGAAGTCATGCCCACCGATTCAGGATTCAACAGGACTGTTCATAAAGGTGGCCCCATCAGAGTCAACAATGCCGAAATTTCAACTAGTGGCGAAGGGGGTGGCGAGATTTTTATCCGGGCTGGACGCTTTGAATTAATCAATAGTCAGATAAATGGCAGAACATTAGGTGATCAAAATGGGGGTATAATCAACATTGAGGTCGATGAGTTAGTGTTAAGAGCAGGCACAGCGATTTCAACTAATAGCTTAGGCGTGGGACAAGGGGGTGCCATCACGCTATTTGTGAATGATAGCTTAACACTTTCAGAGGTGAATCAAACAGGGCGGGTTTCTACCATTAACAGTCATTCGATAAGCACGGAAACCAATGCGGGTGATGGGGGCAGTATTGACATAACCGCTGGCAAGATAACACTGATGGGCGGGGCACAAATTGGCAGTGCCACATTCGGGCCTGGAAAAGGGGGTAGCATTAGCATCAAGGCGAGTGAGACGTTGACCGCTTCTGGGATAGCAGAGGTAGGTTATAGCAGTGGTTTTGCGACTGATTCGCTTAGCATGGAACCCAATGCAGGTGACGCAGGCAATATTGATATAGAAACTCGCCAACTCCTCGTGTCGGATGGGGCACAAATCGGCAGTGCGACATTCGGTGCGGGAAAAGGAGGCACTATCATTATCAAAGTGACTGATACTTTGACTCTGACAGGCGTTTATAATGGTTTTAATAGTGGTATTTTTGTCAATGCTCAAAACGAAGCTGATCATGCTGGTGATGCCGGGCATATTAATATAGACGCTGGGCAAATCAACTTGACTGAAGGGGGCGTTATTGCCAGTGCCACATTCGGTGTTGGAAAAGGGGGGGCTATCGTCATTAAAGCGACTGAAGGCATGACGCTTTCAGGGTTTGCGGAAACGGGAGAAAATAGTGGTCTCTTTGCCGTTTCGGTCAGCGAGCAAGCTAATGCAGGTGAGGCCGGGCGTATTGATATCAAGGCTAACAAAATAGCAGTAATAGATGGCGCTGCGATTAGCAATGCCACTTTTGGGCCTGGAGAAGGTAATGACATCACCCTCCGAGTTACTGAAGAACTCAGCGTTTCAGGACAACTGGTGAATGAATTTGGTTATGGTATTACGAGTCAATCGGAAAGTACGGCTTCTAATGCGGGCAATGCGGGTAATATTTCAGTACAAGCGAATACAATACACTTAAGCAACGAAGGCCAAATTAGCACCCAAGCAAACAACGCAACGGGTGGCAATATCAATCTGACGATGCCCAATTTATTATTGCGAGAATGTGAAATCATCACCCGCGTACAAGGTGGCAGTGGCGATGGGGGTAATATTACTCTCAAAAATCTTGATACTTTAACGCTTGACAACAGCCTCTTGCTTGCCAACGCAAAAAGGGGGCATGGTGGCCTGATTGATATTCATGCCGATCAGATTCAAGTCTTCGGCGACAGTCAGATCGATGTGTCTTCAGAACTCGGTTTAAATGGTAGCGTGTTTCTCAATGACAGTGAATTGACAGTAACCCCACATTTGACGTTTGATTATTTTGATGCCTCAGCCCTATTGCCAACACGGTGTGCAGAACGTTCAGGCGCGAATCTCAGTCGTTTTGTCGTCACAGGCCCCAATCTCTTCCCCGATTCGCCTCTTGATTTAAGTGTTCATTTGCCTACTCAATTATTGACAAAGCCTTCAAATTGCCTTCGTGCCATCAAAAAACAATAACGCAAGAGACGCAAAAGACGCAAGAGACGCAAGAGACGCAAAAGAACGCAGATTTTTTAAGGCCTCTTTAGCGTCAAAGCGCGTTTATTTCTTTTTCATTTTAGCAAAATACCCCACTTTGTCCGTCTTGATCAAATTAATTTATAATTACAACTGTTATTTTCAAAAAGAAGAGTAAAAGCATGATGTACCTCTTACAATTATTATCTCAATTAGATCGGGTAAAGGATTTAGCGAAAACTCATCTTTTACCTCAATCTGATGAAGTGACTTCCCCAGCCTCTTTAGCTATTGCTAATCAGCTTGACTATGGTTATGAACCTATGTTTTTTCCATCACAGAGGGTAAGTGCTTCTACCGTTGATAGGATGGATGACAGTCCAAAAAACAAAGTGCTTGAACACTGGAATCATATTGATGCGCTGACTAGACGGCGATTCCCTGATGATCAAAATAGGCAACTTGAGGCCTCTCAATATGTTTTAGATGCGCTTGAAGCCGATGATTGGAAAAAAGTCAGGGCCTTTAAAGGTGAGCATTTTACGGCGTTTTTGACAACCGTGACTTCTCGTTTGTTGACCGATTTTTGGTATAAGCAATTCGGTAAACAGCGCCCTAATCGCTGGTTGAGTCGGCAAACGGATAGTCTTTATCACTTTGCTTATGACTTGTTGGTGAAAGACAGGTATGGTAAATACGAGGCAATTGAAATATTGGTTACCCGTGAACCGACGCGGGAACGTTGGAAAATTCAAGAAGTTGTCGAGGCCGTGCTGGCAAATTGTCCCATCAAAGAAGCCTATAAAACCTTATCGCTGGATGAGGGGGAAGGCGAAAATTATGCCGATCCATGCGCTTCGCTAGAAAATCAAATTCAAGCTGGGAATGAAGAAGCTTTATTGGAAGTGTTAAGTCAATCACTTAAGACTGAACAACATGAGGAGAATCGTTTAGAGATTAATCAATGGTTGGCAGAAATCATTCAGTTTATTCGTCTAACAGAGGAAGAGTGTTTATTATTAAAACTGCGTTATCAAAGTGGTTTCACAGCCAAGAAAATTGGCACATTACTTGAATTGACAGGCAGTCAAGTGGATAAGCGTATTAAAAAAATATTGGCGCGTTTGCGTAAAACGCTAGATCGCGAATTTGAAGGATTTGAATACAGTCAATAGGCGCATTCCCAAAAAAAGGGTCATTATCAATTAGCTCTCTTTGCTCTTTTCGTTCCAAATTTATTTTGCGGTGTGTGGAGTGCAAAATTTATTTTGCGGTGTGTGGAGTGCAAAATTTATTTTGCAAAAAGCATCACAGAGGGAAATGGTGGGCAACAAAAACACGTTACCCACCCTACAAACTATAAGGAGAACAAAATGGCTACTAAAAATACATATGAAATGAATGATTTAAAAGGTGTTCTCAACTCGGATCGTGCCATTGCCTTGATTGCTATAACCGCTCATCAACAATCGACTCTGGAAGCTTGTTTGTCTGATGAGCAACTGGCGGCTTTTGTCAATGGCGAATTGAAAGGTGAACCGCGTCAAACCTTGCTGGCACATTTGAACAGTTGCTCACAATGCTATCATCATTGGTTGGATACAGCTTCTTATCTGAAATCTCTTGGCACTTCTCAGAAACGCTTGCCGTTTTAAAAAAAAACGTTTTTTTGGAAAAGGTGGCAAAATAGCTTGAATGGGTTATCATTTTTTTTAGATAATTTAAAATTCGGGGTACCCGTTGCCGCGACGGCCGTTTTATTAGTTATCGTGGCACTGAAAATGTGGCCAATGCAACCTGTGGCAGAAAATCCGATTGAGGCCAGTTATGTGGCTATTATCACTGATAATCATGAGGGTTTTAATCGGGTACTAGAAAATTTTCCATTGGAAACAACGGATTTGGGTTTTAATGAGGTTGAGCCTTCAAAAGCGGCCCAAGCGTTTCAGGCCGGAGTCGAAACAGGGTATGCCATGCTGAGTCAGACAAGTGCTGACATAAGCCCTTGGAAAGAAACTGATTGGGCGGCTGAATATGATCTAGGGCGTTGGTTTGTCTTACTCTGGACAATGGCACAAACACCTGATAAGGTTTCCAGCGATTTTTGGGCTGATCAACAAGCTATTGGTGAAACATTACAGGCGCGTTTTTCAAAACGCGCATCAGAAGAGATGACGGAAACCGTGTTAGAAACTTTAAAGCGTATTCAACCGGTGTTGATGGCCTTAAAAAAACAGCCTAGCTATCGAGGTATGGCTTATGAGTTAAGTGATCATTTAGAAATGGCGATGAGTGGGCTTGCAGAGTTTTGAGTTTTAAATTGTAGGGTGGGTAACGGGTTTTTGTTGCCCACCATTCCCGCATCCGTTGTACTTTCGGTGTAAAAAAATGAACCCATTTAAACATCACAAAAATCCCCGAACGCTTAACGGCCTTAAAAACCGGTTTCGAGCGATATCGGGAAACTGTTTATTGTTCCTGAGCATACTGGGCATGGTTTACACAGTGCCCAGTTTTGCGGCCAATCCACGCGATTATGTGGATTACTATATTGACTGGTATGGCACAGCCTCAGAAGATAGCGAGGTTGCACAAGCTCATGAGATTTTTGAGCGAATCAAACAGGTTGCCGATAAAAACCGGAAATTCCTGAATCCTAAATTGAAGGTTCTGAAGAATAAAGGTAGAAATCCTTTAGCGAGGGCATTACGGGATGGTTATATCATTATTTGGCAATCTGCTATCGATATCTGCCACGTCAAAACAGCTTCAAAGGCAGCACAAGAGGCCTGTTTAGCTTTTATCTTGGGCCATGAATTAGGGCATTTAGCGAAAGATGATTATTGGCATCTTGATATCGATTGCCAGTTTTCCGGTAGAGGCTGTTATCGTAGCAAATTGTTTACGCGAGAACGTATGCGGCGCGAATTGGCAGCGGATGGAGAAGGCTATGCTTATGCCGCTATGGCAGGTTATCGGGTTAATTTGTTGCTAGGCAAAGGAGCCAATCAGGATAACTTTTTAAAGGATTGGGTTAAACAAGTTAAAGCGCCGAGACATTCAGTCTATCCAACCGTTGAAAAGCGTGTAGCGGTATTGCATGACTATTTGCAAGAACTGGCAGAAAAATTAATCTTTTTTGATTTTGGGGTACGGCTGAGTCATTTTGATCGGTGTGACGATGGCGAATATTTTTTGCGAGAATTTCAGCATGTTTTTCCGGCGCGGGAAGTCTTGAATAATAGAGGATTTTGCTATTTGCAACGTGCGCGTCAGGAAATGGAGGGCGAGCGTGCTGATTTTTATTGGATGCCCCTATTACTGGATGTCGAAAGCTTAGCCGCCCCCCTTGTGATGGGTAAAAAGGCATATAGAACGCTTAAACAAGCTTCCGCTTCCCGGCAAGGTGAAGGTTTTTTGAAAGAAGCGGTGATCTATTTTAAAAAAGCGATTGAGGCAGATCACGGTTACGTGCCCGCAAAAGTCAATCTAGCAGTGAGTTATTTATACCTTGGCAAACCGCATCAAGCGCGTGGCGTACTTGAAGAAGTGAGGGCACCCAATAATCTGGAAATTCAAGGATTACAAGCCTTAGCCTTGTATGAACAAAGCGAAGCTGATCTTGATCTTTGGCCTCGTGCCGTAACACGACTGGTTCGATTGGCAAATGACTCAAAAGCACCCCCAGCGATTCTTTATAACTTAGCCCGTTTATGGGAAATACGCCCCCGCCCAGCGCAAGCCCATCAATATTGGAATCGTTTAGCTTATCTGTCGGCCAGCTTACCAGAATCCATTCGCGCCATTGTTTGTCGTCAACAAAGTGTCGTACATAATTGTGAAGGGGATAAGTCAAATGATTCAGACAAACGGCCCCCTTGGGATTGGCCGATACCCTTCGAGTGGCAACCCTTATCGGAACAAACGACAGTAATGGAAGCACTTTACGGATGGGAACGACCGATTTCATTTAATTGGTATCGGGAACAATTACGGGGTCATATTTATCAACGGCCCGATGGGCGTGTAGCCGTTTTAGAATTAGATGATTTTATGCAGATGCAAGTACTAAAGGGAGATAACTTGGGCCAAGTCAGTCAGTTATCAAATTATTGTGGACAAGCTTTGCGCCAACGGCATTTGGCAAGAGGCATTTTATGGTCTTGTTCCGACTGGGCCGCCTTAACATTTGAGGATCAAGTAGAGGAAGTTTGGCGGGTTTTGAGATAGAAGGGAGAATGAGAATTATCGGGCAGAATGTCTTGCGATGTTGATTGCTCGCTTGTTTCAGAAGGAAAATAACGCAAGAGACGCAAGAGACGCAAGAGACGCAAGGAAACAAGATTTCTTTTATAGCGTCTTTAGCGCCTTTAGCGTCTTTAGCGTTTTTTTTTATCTCAGCGAAAGCGAAACCTTTATCGTCTATTTATGTCAGTCGTTTTGCAAAATACATTATATCCCATTTTGAGGCAGATGAGCGAGAAAGGTTTCAGCCCTTGCACCGAAAAATACACGGATAGTGGTAAAAAAAGCGGGTAAGCTACCGTTTGGTTTAACGGTGAGAGATTGCGCTACCATTTGATTGAGTAAAGTATCAATTTGTGCAAAACTAGCTGTTGCGCCCAAAGTGAGTCGTTGTTGTCGATAATCGGCATCAAGTTTTTTTAAAATCTGTTTGCGTACCTCACATAAACGTTTACAATTAAGGTTTAAGGCTTTTATTGTTGATTTAGCCTTTTCTGGGTTAATCCCCGCTTGATGACAAGCATTTTCATCAACACTTATCGCACCATTAAAAATTGAAACTGAAAATAAAGGCGGTGAGAGGGGCAATTGAATTGGGTTAAGTATTTGATTATCCAATATTTTATATTTTTTGCTGGCCCCGCAACTGAGATTTTTCTTGATTGGGGGCAAACAACGCGCTGTATCTCTATAATCGGAACGTGCTTTGTCACCAAAAATATTGACTTCTGAACCCCCTTTGCAAGCCGCAAATAGATTGGTTATTTCAAACATCCAATCGGTTTGATGAGAAATATCCGATTTAGGATGAAAGTGTTCTATTTCGCGATCATAGACGGGTTGCCCTTTAATCATTTTAACGAGATTGATTTCGCAATAAGCACAGAGTCCATGTTGAACTTTAGTCAGGGCATCAATCAGTTCACGGAAAGTCTTGCCACTGTCATCATTTCTGAAGGCTTCCCAATCTTTTACTTGGCGATTTGCTGGGGGAAAATATTCTTGCAAAAAACGCTGTAAACTCGTAGGCACAGCATGAAGTTGTTTAATCTTTTTCATATTTTTGGTGTTCCATAAAGCACACGCCGCCGCTCATTCTCCATATCCGCTGTGATCAAGTCAGGATCATCACCTGACAATTCATTCAACCTTGAACGTAATTTTAAAGCGGTTTCAGTTTCCCCCTCGTTACGTTCAATCAGTTCATAATATTGTTCAAGCAGCCGAGTAAATTCATTCACGTCAGCGGGTGGACGTTCATTCACGTCCATAATTTCCGAAAGCAATCGCCCGCTTTCAGCACCGTAAGAGGAAGTCGGTTGTTCAGCAATCACGTCATCTTCTCGTTCTAAGCTGATGATATGTTCTGGCTTGATCGTTGTGAGTACTGGTGCGCTATGGGTTGTGACGATAAATTGTGCATTAGGGAAAGTTTCCATTAGGTTAACCAGTATATGTTGTTGCCATTTCGGATGTAAATGCAAATCAACTTCATCAATCAATATAATCGCCTCCGACTTTAGCGGATTGTCATTTTCTTGATAAGGCGGATTCGCTTGTGCCATACGTCGAGCTAAATCCATGACTAAAGCTAATGTCGTGCGATAGCCATCACTCAGTTGTGAAAGTGCTATCTGTTCTTTTTTTCCCTTTTCATATTCAAAATCGACTAAAAATTGTGAAGGTTTGGTGTCAGTGCGTGGGTTGGAACAGCCGGGCAACATTTGACAAATAGATTGGCGAATCGCCTTCAATACGGGTAATTGATAATCCCAATCTTGCCGTTTTTTGATTTCTCTCAATTCTTGATTTTCTTGGGCCGTAAACCATTCAAAGACAGTACGAAAATGGGTAATGGCTTCTAAACTGCCTTCTAATGCCGCAAAACGGTTAAATTCTTGTAGAAAATTGGTGTGAAGCTGTTCTTGAACTGAAGGGAAAACGGCGCGATCAGTACCATAGTAGGCGATGACAGGTAATTTGGTTTTAATATTGCCATTTTGCACATCATTAATAATCGGATCCAAAAACGCATGAAGTTCATTCACGTTTTTTGCTGGCGGAATGGCTTTTTGAGTGGGTTCGGTTTGATCACGTTTTTGAGTCCGATCCCAAATAATCCCGTCCATCGTTTCCAAACTGACTCGTGCATAAGGGGCGATTGAGCGTTCAGTTAAGGTAGGATTATCAAGGTGAGTGACTAATGCTTGCCGAATATCGTTGAGGCAAAAGTCTTTATGACTCTGATGAGGTAAACGTGCCAACACCGCACCCAAGCCCACAGCAATACCATCAAGAATAGTCGTTTTACCCGCTGCGTTATTGCCAACCAAGACGGTTAACTGTGGGTTAAGTGGTAATGCTAATTTAGAAATAGCGCGAAAATTATCAAGGGTGATATGATTCAATTTCATGTTTTTTGTTGGGAATGAATTGGATATTAATAAACCAAGCCCACAAAGGGCAACCACAATGGATTGCCCCCCATCGTGTTATCGCTATCCAAGTATTTGACCAAGCAGCGTGATGATTTGATCCAAATTGCGCTTTCTGTGAAGGGCCAACAATTCTATTCCTTCTTCCGTTGCGCTGACAAAAACCAGGAAGGTGTATTCCCCAAATTGGGGTAGATGGGTGATATGCACAATGCCGCCTGAAAACAGCAATTCCGCAGTCTTGAGTGAACCAATGTGATCGTTCACTTTGTTAGTCATTTTGAGCATGGACACAAAATGTTGGATTTGCACACTGAAGGAATCGACATCGACTTGTCGATCACCTTCTTTTAGCAGGCTTGAATAGGCCACTCGGGTTTTAGCGTCATCGTGGATACAAACCAAAACCGCGTCAATTTCATTGTCATTCTGAGCTATGGCATTAAATAACTCTTCCAGTTCTTTTTTCTTACTCATGGTATCATCCTCAACAGATTGTAAAACAGTTTGCGTTTCAAGCTTGTCGTAAAAGTCAGACAAATCGTTATTACCCACCAATCCAATGTCGTCTTTTGACGGTTTTTCAGGGGGTTGTTCTTCCGTCCATTTTGTTTTTTTAAAGAGATTTTGAAGGAGTTTCATAAACGTCTCTTGCATTTCAGAAGGAATGAAAAAAAGGCTACTATCCTCAGGTGAGATGTAAGACACCATTTCGTCAGAATCAATAATACCTTCAGGTAGCAAGTCTTGAATCTGTGTTCCTTCGTGTTCAATAAAGCGTTTTATCTGTGCGTCATGATTCGATAAAATGACTTTGTGAAAACTACCAAGGGGTTCAAATAAGCCTTTAAAGGGTGTAGCTTCATGGGCCGTGTAAATAAAGAGTTTCATATCCTATCGTATCAATGTAGTGTGGGTAACGGGGTTGCCCACCATTTAATTAAACGTCGGATGGATTTTGGTGTTGCCCACCCCATTTTGATCAATGTAGGGTGGGTAACGTCTTTTTGTTGCCCACCATTTAATTAAACGTCGGGTGGGTAAAGATTGTTGCCCCCCATTTAATTAAACATCGGATGGATTTTGGTGTTGCCCCCCATTTAATTAAACGTCGGATGGATTTTGGTGTTGCCCCCCATTTTGATCAATGTAGGGGGCCGGTAACGTGGTTGCCCACCATTTAATTAAACGTCGGATGGGTAAAGATTGTTGCCCCCCATTTAATTAAACGTCGGATGGATTTTGGTGTTGCCCCCCATTTTGATCAATGTAGGGTGGGTAACGTCTTTTTGTTGCCCCCCATTTAATTAAACGTCGGATGGATTTTGGTGTTGCCCCCCATTTTGATCAATGTAGGGTGGGTAACGTGGTTGCCCACCATTTAATTAAACGTCGGGTGGGTAAAGATTGTTGCCCCCCATTTAATTAAACGTCGGATGGATTTTGGTGTTGCCCCCCATTTTGATCAATGTAGGGTGGGTAACGTGGTTGCCCACCATTTAATTATTATATTCATTTGTAAGTACTGAGTTTAGAGAAATTGTCATAAATATCAAAATTTCTCAATTCGGCGATCACATCTCGATAATTGCCGTCGGTATAATATTGTAATGCATTGTGATAAATGGACATCGGTATCACGTTCATTGGACGTTCGATTGAGTCAGCTTCATTTTTCGTAGGTACGCGAGTGGCTTTGATGAGTATATCTAAAAAGTGGTGACGGGGATCACCATCTTTTTCGGCTGCAATGTGAGCAATATCAAGCTTGCGTAACCAATCACTAAAGCTAACACCTTCTCCAAGTGACAAGCCTTCCAATTCTGCAAGTTCTTCAATATGAACGTCTTTATTTTGCGTAATAGCTTGATAAATTTTCCGCGCAATAAATGAACCGATACCGTGATCGCCATCTTGGGGTTTAGACGATATCAAAGTAGCTGGCCCAAAAACGTGCATAAAAGGGCTTTTAGGGCAGCTATGACTTTTGATATTGCGTTCAATCGCCGCCGCAGTGAGTTTGATCACCGTTGCATCATTATATTTAAGTCGGATAAGGTTTTCTAATTGGCGATAAACCCACATAAACCAGATTGTGATACTGTCACGGTTGAGTGCGCCCTCTGTATACTCAGTATAGTCGATATCTTGCTCAGAGAAAATATTACAAAAATGATAATTCGTGTCAATAATGACGGTTTCTAAAGGGGGAATACCTAATTTCTCTTCAATAATCGGGGCGGCCGATGTTTTAAGCGTAGACAATAATTTAGCAAACATTGAAGGATCATACATTCTAAACGGATTGAGAGGCCAACCAACCACGTAGTAGTTTGGATATCCTTGATGATTCAATGAAAAAGTTTTTTGTAAAACGATTTGTTCATTGTTCCTTTCTTGTGTCGGTATTGCGATTGCAAGCGGATCGCCCTCCTCTTTTTGGTAAAAAAGCAACCTAGAAAAATCAGCATTCATGCTATTTAAATCCAACACAAGGAGACTACCCTTGCGATTTTCAAGAGACTGTGCTGACAAAAGTAAAGCGAGTAAAGTTTTACCGACACCGCCTTTGCTGCCAGTGATAATGTGCCATTCCATTCTAATTGTTTCCTATTTTCCTAGTTGATATTCAATTATCAATTATGACATCCGTTTTCAAAATAGTGAGATTTTTGATATTGACTGAATGTCTAATGTCAATCAATTTATCTGACAAATTATATATACTGCACACGCTTATAAATTTAAACTTTTATGTATTTCACGCTAAAGTTGAGCGAAGCTTCACCGCGCGCGTGAAATGGTGGGTAACGTGTTTTTGTTGCCCACCATCCTCATTAAAACGTTTTTCAGGCAAAAGTACAGCGAAGCGAACCGAAGGTCAGCGAAGCTAAACTTTTGCCTGAAAGTTTGTTGCCGCGCTAAGTATAATAAATATTATAGCAATTAAATTTAAGTTTAGCGCCAAAAGTTTTGCGCGCAAAACTTTTGGCACGAATTGATTTTATGACTTTTACTAAAATAAGAATAGCCATTAAATCAATGAGTTGTATTAAATCGGCGTAAAGTCTAACAGATAAGGGAATCGCTAACAAATAATTTACCCTCTTTTTATGTCTTGATACTGGCTGCATTAGCGATGAAAGGGTATATTATTTTGTAGCGAGTCCCTACAAACTCTAGGCGAACTTTGGCATCTTAATAAAAACGTTGCAGTTGAGTTGTTGTGCGATTTTTTGAGATGACGGCGTTAATGGATTTCCGATTAGCCATAAATTCTGCAAATTGGGCAATAGCGGTAGATAAATCCCTTAATTGGTTGAAAACTAGAAATAATTTTATGTCAAAATGTGTAGTGATCAAGAAGATGTTAAACAGAGATGGAGGATTTGAACAAATCTATTTCACATTTAGCTTCGCTAAATACAGTTTTTGCGCGCAAAAACTTTTGCGTGAAAAACCTGATAGAACGCTGATATGTCACATTTAGCTTCGCTAAATACAGTTTTTGCGCGCAAAAACTTTTGCGTGACATACTGATTGTCATGATTTACGCTGATTAATATTAATGGCCTGTTCAACATCAATTTGACACACTACATTTTATGTCAAAATGATTAAAAAAAAGGATTTTTCGTTTTGAACTCCAATCTTTTTGGATATGAACGATTTATCAAGGAAAAAAATAACTTTTCGCGCAAAAGTTTTGCGCGCAAAACTTTCGCCGAAAAGGAGTGCAAAATTTATTTTGCGGTTAATTTACGTTCCAAATTTATTTTGCGTCTTTTGGAATGCCTGTTATTTTGCGAAGGCCTGATTGAGATAATGACCCTTTTTTTGGGAATGCGCCCATCGAGCTGTCATTTACACCAATATCTCAATGAGAACGGATAATAATCTTAAAACACTTTATAAATCAGTTATTTGATTGTGATTTGCTGATCAATTTAAAATTGACACTGCTTCCCAAACTAATGGCTCATTTTTTTAACCGTACAGTGTTTTGCGAAAAAACTTTTGCGTCGATTTGATTAATACCACAGACTAAGATATTTATCTTGAATACTATAGTTTAGTTTAGAAATCATTTAGGATGCTTATAGCTTGGATTTTTAAACGGAAATATAACATTTTAATATTATTTCTAAATGTTAAAGTTCGCAAGCTCAGTCCAACCAAGTGGGTTTCGTTAGTACCGAAGCTCTACACAGTTGATTTCTAAAATTGGAATATTCCGTTTTTCATTCAAGTTTTCCAAAGGAGGCAGTCATTTTTCCAAGTACCAAGTGAAATCAGTCGCCTGTTCCAACCCTTTTATCCTTTTTCTATTCATAGTCGTCAAATTAACTAAAAGTTGACTCTCTTTGGTTTCAAATAAAAATTGAACACCAGTTAAACTGGTTCGCCATACTAGGCAAATTCCTATCCTTTCTTTATTGGCACACTGTTGTGTGATAATTTTTTTAACTTTAGGCCAATGACTGATTTCTTCCCACTGCCAATCATATGAATCGTTATCATCGCCTAGAGGTAAATATGAAATTAGTCCCTCATCATACGACCAACCAAATTCCAATAAAGAATCAATAATACTAACTGGATTGAAGATAGAAGTTTTGTTGAATTGAAAATCTATAAAAACAGATAGACTCATTTTTTTAACTAATGGTTTATTAGACGGATTTATTATTTTCATTCCCGTCTATAGCGAGTAGTTATTGAATTGTAAAGCTTTATCGCTCATCTCGAATGGAGCTTTGAGTCAAATGTCTTGATATAGCGTTTTTTGATTTAATGAAGTACAGGCACTGGGGTCGTATCGTTTAGAAAGCTTCACACAAGAGCAGCCACAAGGGATTGCCCCTACATACCCATTTTTTTGTATGGGCAATACTTTGCTACAGCCCCTATTTTTCGAGATCATTGAAAATCCGAAAGGTTTACTTTTTGTGTATCACTGTTGCGTAAAAATTGATTTGAATCAATCCCATTCAATGACCCCAGTGCCCGTTTTTTTCACTGACTAAGCGGCCTGCCTTGTCGTAGACATTTTCTTTGACCAAATTGCCTGGGTAGATTGTTTTAAGGCGTTGGTCTAAGGCATCGTATTGATAGCTGATGGTGTTACCATTGCTATCAGTTTGGGATACCAAGTTGCCATCAGCATCGTAGGCTAATGTGGTGATTTGGCTATCGGCATTCTTGCTTTGAATACGACGGCCTACTTTGTCGTATTTAAACTCGGTGCGGTTGCCGTTTTCATCAATTTGGGCATTGACGCGGCCGGCGGCATCGTATTGTGTTTGGGTTACGCTCCCGTCTGAGTAAATGGTTTTGATTTGACGATCAAGTTTGTCGTACTCGTAGCGTGTGGTTTGCCCGGCCACATCGGTGACTGAGAGGAGATTCCCTTCGACATCAAACGTGCGGGTTTCCTTGGTGCCATCTGGATAACGGGTTTCAGTTAGATTGCCGTAAGTATCATACTGATACTCAGTCCGCCTTTCTAACGCATCGATACGGGCAACTTTTTGCCCAATGGTGTTGTATTGTGTTTTGCTGACATTGCCGAAGGCATCGGTGCTTTGAATCAGGCGATTGCGTTTGTCGTATTGATAAAACGTGGTTTCGACGACTTGGTTACCAGAAGCATTGGTGCGTTTACGGCTTTCGGTCAGTTGATTGCCGTTGTCGTCATAAGTGTAAGTCACAGTGTTGCCTAGCGGATCAGTTTCCGTTAGCTTATTGCCACTTTTGTCGTAAGTGAAACGAGTTACATTGCCTAACGCATCGCGGATGGAAGTCATTTGGCCTCTGTCCACGGTCATTTTGATCTCATTGCCCAATGGCCCTCTGATTTTGACCAAGTTGAAATCGTTTTGAAAATCATAAACGTTTTCAAAGGTGTTGCCACGAGCGTCTGTCAGTGTTTTTTCCTGACCTTTTTTGGTGTAGGTGTACTTGACGATGTTGCCTTCGGCATCTTTTTCTTCCAGAAGATTAAACTTGTCATCGTACTTGAAGAAGGTAGCGTTACCCAATGGATCGATGGCGCTTATTTGATTCCCGAATTGATCGTAGGTGGAATAACTGATGTTGCCTAGCGGATCAACTTGGGTAATCACGTTGCCTCTGCCGTCGTAGTAGAGTTGCGTGACTCGGCCAAGTTTGTCGGTGACGAGGGATTGGCGGCCTTTGAGGTTGTGGTTGAAATTGGTGCGCTTGCCGTTGGCATCAATTTGTCCCGTCAAGCGGCCGTCATCATCGTAGAGGTTACGCACCATTTTCTGGCCTAGCGGATCGATGATATCCGTCATGGCATGGGTGCTGTTGTAGGTGTAACGTACTGTATTACCTAGGGCATCGGTGGAAGATACCAGATCACCTGCGGTGTTGTACTGGTATTTCAGGTTATTGCCGCTGGGATCGGTGATTTTGGTGATGCGGCCTTGGTTGTCACGGGTGAATAGGATGCTTTTGCCAGCAGAATGGATAATGCCATCCTTAGTATAAGTCAGGGTGTTGCCGTTGGGATCGGTGAGGCTTTTGATGCCGAAGTTTTCATCCAGTTCATATTCATAGCCAGCTTGTGTGGTGAGCTTGTACTGACTGGGGTTGAACAGCTGCATGTCGTTCATTGGTTCTAGCAATGAATTGCCATCAAAATAAATGTTGGCATCGGCATCCAGTGGTTCTAACTGGGAGAATGTGCCATTGAGGGGTTTGAAAACGACTGTGACTTGACGGGAGATGCCTTGAAAAGCTGATTGACAACTTGGGGAGGTGCCGACTTCAAAGGCTTCTACTTTGCCTGATGGCAGTGTGATGGTGATCTGGTTAGTGTCCGAGAAAAAATAACTTGAACATTTTTTCATCAAAAAGAGACCCAATTTGAAATTCGGTATACTTGTCCAGAAAAGTGTTGTCCTACAAAAGATTTTTCCACAAACTCTGAGTTTTCAAATCAAAAAATTTATCTGGATAACTCTATTTGGAATTGTCAAAGTTATTTTTGCTTGGACACTTAGAGCCTAATGGTTCAATGCATAATTTCTGATTGAAACGTCGGCCGTAGGTGTTGACGGTCCAGTATTTTCCTGATTATAACTTTTTTTGTTGAAAATATAACTGTTTGATTTTATAGAGGTTATTGGTTAATAAGTTCGCCTACCGTCACTCAAATCAGTCTATTGATATTCCTTTAAAACATTAAGAGATAACGAGCTTCAATGGCAACTGATAAATGAATACTGTTCTTTTTTTTAACTGAGCGGTTAGACAGCCTTAAATTAACTTGTGAATACGTTTCAACAAAAAAAGTTATAGTCAGTAAAATTAATGTTACTCTGACCCCAATTATTGACCCCAATTATTGACCCAGAATTTAGAGAAGATACCATTTTTCTTTATAGTAAAGGTTGGGATTTTCTTGAATCTTACTTCTATATTCAGATATCGTACCCCTATTAACACCGCTGTGGGTATCAATTTCAGTCGTGCCATCGTCCTCCCAACGGCAATAATCACAGATGTCATACCCTGTACCTTTCTTTGAATCGTAACTCTCAGACAAAGTTTTGCGATTGCAACATGGGCATTTGAATAATTCGTCAACTTTTCCGATCACCTCAGCCTTTTCCCCAGTAATGGCTTCATAAATTTCTGACAAGTAACCATTGCTAGTGCCTTTATATAATTCTGTCAGAGTTAAGAACAAATCCTCTTCAATGGTTTCATTATTAATACAAGAAGTTTCCAATAACTCAACAAGTTGCTCTTGATTGTTAAAAGTCAATCGACATCGAACCAACAACTTTAATACGTCATCTCTGGATATTTTACGATAATTAATTGAGGTACCCTCCTGTTCTGCTCTAACCTTAACCGCTAAGTAGGAGAACAAAAATCATTTTAAAATTGACAAGATTCAATGAAAGCAACCACCGTTATTAACGAAGTGATCCGTTTCAATTGGTAAACGTAAATCCTACCCGTGTACCCCTTCAATAACATCATCAAAACTATTAACAGAAACAGTCGAAAACAATAGCCATTCTACTGCTGGTATGAATGGTGGGTTATTGTCTCTGGCTAATACAATATCTCTCACAGATTGGTAAATGATCGATAGCACGATGCTGAGGTGGTTTTATAGGCTCGCTAAGGAATAGTGCCCTGTTGGATCAACAAAATTGACGGGGTTCCCATTGGCATACAAATACTTATGCAGCGTAATCGGGTCTGTTTGAAAACCATTGAAGCTATCCATGCTCAAAAAACGTCCGCTGGCGGGATTGTAATACCGCGCTCTCAGGTAATAATTTCCTGTATTCGGATCAATCTGTTCACCAGTATAGAGGTAATTATTCTCGGTTTCGCCGATTTGTTCTAGCAATTCACCGAAGGCTTCATAGTTGTAAGCATCGGTAACAGCGGCATTTTGATCCGTCAAGACTCGGGTACTACCCAATCCATCGTAGTGATAGTAATGGATATCATTACCACGATATTGACTAATGAGATCGTCGCCGTGCAAATAAGCTACTTTCACCTGATCATCTTTATCAAGTTCGGCGATGACTTGGGCCAAGCTGTCATTGCTGTCTACCACATATTGGGTAACTTCCCCATTTAATGAGGTTTGTACGCGGTTACCATCAGCATCGTAGGCATAGCTAACTGTGCTAGTGACTTGGCCGTTTTCTTCTGTCACGACGCTGATCAAGCGATCATCACCATCATAACTCATCTGCACTACTTGCTTTTCTTCAGTAATGCGAATGCTATTGCCGTTGGCATCGTACTGGTACACAACACCACCTTGTTTTAGCAAGCGATCGTTGGTGTCGTAGGTGTATTTGGTGTGGACACCGTCTTCTATACTGTAAACACGGTTGCCTACAGCATCATATTGATAACTAAAGACAACATCATTGTCGGCCGTGCTGATTTTCTCTTCTTTTAGGCGATAGAGATCATCATAAGTGTAGTTGATGACGCGGCTGGTGTGTTCGAGAATCTGACTGCGCTGGCCTGTGGGTGTTAGGGTGTATTGGTAACTCGCTAATAAGCTGTTATCAGGCAGTAGAGCTTCTAAAGACGTGAGGCGATTTAGCTTATCGTAGCCATATTGGGTGTAGGTGCCATTGGCATAGCTTACTTGCAGGCGCTTACCAACGGAGTCATAAGTATAGGTGGTTTCACCGAATGAAGTTAGTTAAATGGTGGGTTGCGTTATAGCGAAACCCACCCTACGAACCCATGTTACGCTCGTTTTTACACTCAGCCTTTGGCATATTTTTCCTTGGCATCTGGGCTGATGGACTTTAGAGAATCTTCTGTACAAGCCCCAAATTGTGAAAAATTATCTTGAGCTTCTTTAAGCGTCATATGATTAGGACCACTATAATGTTCTGGGTCGTTTGAACCATCGTCTTCCCAAAAGCATACTGAGCAAATAAAATATTCGCCTCTTACCGGAAGATTTTTATAAGAACAACAAGGACATTCATACAAATCTATCGGGTTCCCCTTTATCTCATCAACCTTAATTCCAAATTGAGCTAATTGATTTTTTAGGTAGGTATTTTTTACGCCGGAAAGACTGTCAGTGAGAGCTATTAACAAAAGGCGATCATATTTTATCAATAATGGTTCGGCTGGTGAATCGTATTCTTTTATCTCTGTCTGTAAATCAGAGGGTAGTTGGAAAAATTCCGGATCATCTTCATCTGTTTCCCACCAGTTTTCTAGTATCCACATTCTTTCCTGTTTGGAAAGCTTATTCAGTTGATATTGTACCAGAATCTGTACTGCTTCTTTTCTGGAGAGAACTTTTTTATCCATAATTAGGTAGTCCTTACAAACGCAATGTAGGTGTGTTTTAATTTTTTAATAATCTCAATATTTGTATGGGTTCAATATCAAGAAAACTAAGTCCATGATAACAGAACACTGTTCAGTTATTGGTCGCTAGCGGGCCATATTATTTATGTAACTCAACTCAGTGAGTTTCCGTTCAACACTGGAAATTCCAATGTTGCCGTCTTTCATAGCCAGCACATCCCCTTGAGTCAGGTTTTCAGCAGGAGTTCAGCCTTCGCATAAATGGTTTTGGTGCGCCGACGCATCGTACTCATAAGAGATGGTATGGTTATTGGCATCGGTTTTTGAAATCCGATTTCTGTTGGGATCAGAAACAAAGGAGCTTACCTGCCCCAAGGCGTTCTTGGTTTGGATACGTCAATCCGCTCTGAGGAAAAAGGGTGAGCATATGCCGTGAGAGTTTCATGGCAAAACCAAATGAAAGTGGACGGTGTATGCTCACTCTACTCGGTTTGACTTCTTCTCATCATAATAATTAATAGAAATTTCTTGACACACTGGTAATAATTCCTGACTTATCTCCCATAATTTATGGTATGAAATTATTTGAATTTCATCACCACCAAGGCACATAGATAGAAGGTTTTTTTCCTCTTTACCATAAAAAGCGGCCCCAAACAAAAATTGATTTTCACCACATCCTGCCCAAAATTCAACAACACTAAGTACTTCAAAAGGTATTTTAGAAATGAGAGGATTATTTAGGGGACTAAAAGTTATTATATAATCTTCATCATATTCTCCATCTAACTCAATATCATTACCAGAACTTAACTTCCGAAACGTTTTTCGGGTTTGAGATATCAGAAGTTGATATGAACCACTATGAGAAGTTTTAAAAACTAAAGAATCTAGTAATTCTAAATTTATAGCCTTTTCAAAAACGATAATATTTTCAATAGACAATATTGTTTCGCCTATTAGATATGAAAAAATATTTTTATTCATCTAAATAAGAAACTCTTATACAAAATAATTTTATTATCTCAATATCTTTGCTAATTCTGGTAGGCCCAGGCTGGTGAAAAGGAGGTTTCAATCGCTATTTGAAATTACTCCCGTTTTGATTCATACTTTATAACTTATTGTTTTTAAATGGATTCAGAATAAGAAATAAAAATAGGATCACAGATTCAGGAGCAAATGAAGCTCCTTTTCACCACTCGATCCAAAAACTTTTTGGAAATTTTGTGAGGTTAAAAAACTTAAAAATCCTCTTCAAATTGAAACTCATGTTTCCAATATTCAATCAGTGAATGCCCATAAATGATAACATCATCACCTACGGCTGATATCACGGGTGTCAGTTCTAAGTCTTCAAAAACAACCAAAGCCCTGTGGCTGTATAGTGGTATAAATCCTTTGAGCTCTTTTTCTGCCAATCCTAACTCTTTTAAAGCGATTTTGATAAATTTCAGATTATCATAAAGTTCTGCTATGAACGTTTTAACAACCTCCCAATCATCAGGGTATTTATAACACGATCTGAAATAGTGTTTTTCTTCTTCATAAATGTCGATTTCTTCCCTATCAAATCCATTAACAACCCTCAACATTCTTTGGTATTCAAAGGGAAGAACTATGCCAAATAACACTTGTAAATTCTTTATTTCTTCAATGGACAATCCACTATTCCACTTGGTACCCGTTTGTGTTTGAAAACCACTAACCCCTTCACAAAGGCTACAATTTTCCCATAGTGCCTCTGTTATTTTTTTAAATTGATTCCAATTAGCCATAGCATTCTCTTTCAAACAACGATTTATACCTGCTCAAAATCCGTTAATTGAGCTAAATTAATAAGCATTTAGACTTTAATGTTATAACCATCCTAAATGAAATGATTTGTGGAGCGAATCTGAGAAAACATTCTATCATCCACAAATCAAATGAAAATACTAGAGCATCAATCATGCTTCTGTGCTTATTATAGCTATATAAAACAATAAGTGACGTTTTTTTACTTGCTCCAAGGCAGCTTTGAATACGTCGGCCAGAACCGATTAAAAATGGTGGGCAGACACCGTGAGAATTTGATGGAATTAGCAAATTTCAGTGAACGGTTTATGCCCACCCTACCCAACTAATTATTTGGCTTAATTAGTCACAATTTTGTGCTTGGTTTGCTTAACTTAGTATAGCTTTCCCATTCACCATAAATATCCTTTTCCCATTCCAAAAATCGCCATTCTCCTCTCTTTGACTCAATATCACGTTCATATACAAAAATCAGAACACTGTTTCCTTCATGTTTCTGAAGTCCCAATCTTTGTTGTCGGCTAAATAAAAGAAGTTGCGTGTCAATCCATAGCTTGCCATCAATTAATTGTACCGTTACCACAGCTTCCCATTCCATTTCAAAAATAGAATCTATTTGACTACCACTGTAGATGAAATAGGTTGCAGAACTACCCGGATCAATACAGGTATTATAAATTTCAATTTCTTGTTTTAAAAAAGTAGCAAAACGTTCAATGAGATAATCAGTAATCCGGCGCAATTCGTCTTCAGAGGGTTCATATTCACCCATTGTCCATATAAGGTTTTCTATATCTGTATTCACTCTAAATGTTTCTCTTGTTCTGCTTAATCTTACAATGTCACATTACCCATTTCACGTACTTGTTCCAAAACAATCACTCTGTAGAGTTTGGGAAAATGCTTTACACTATTAATTTTATATCAATTTTTATAGACATACGTTCCCAAACATAGTCAAGGGATAAAAAACCACTTTTATCACTGTTTAGACCAGTGTATAAAATATTGAGAATAATTCTGCTCAAAAAAATTCACAACCTCTTCTAAAACAGAATCCAATTCACCTGCTTTCAGAGAGTCTTCCTGAATTTCTCCACTTGGATTTTTAATAATTAATTTTCCTTGATCTTTATGTTCAATTAGATATCCTTTCCAATTGTCAAAAATATCTATACCAGAACTTAAAGCATGAAATTTTGCAAAACGTTCCCAATTATCTTGGCATTCTTCTATTGAAGCCTCAGTATCTCCATAAAGAGCTTTATCTATCTTCCAAAAGAGTTCTTTTTTCTCTAAGTGAAAGAGTTTTGATTCCTCTCTGAGGCCTTTATACCAGAGCAATTCCATTAAATAACCTACCGCTGTGCTTAAAGAAGTTTCATCCAAATAATCCCCAACTTCACTATATTTAACAACAAAGCAAATATGACCAAATAACCAACTATCTGGTTCTGGATTCACCTCAAATTGTACCGCAAAAGAATGTTTATCACCAATTATCATTTTTTTTCACTACCAATCTGTTTAGCAATAACAAATAGTGCCAAAGGATAAAATGTTTATGTTTACTAAAAGCTTTTTCGGGCGCATTTCTATTTTCCGCTTGATTAAATATTCCCAAGCCCAAAGAATTGAATGTGAATAGCCCCACATTCCAGCTAACTCTATGCCATTTTTCTTTTATTTCAAAATGATTTTTAATTTGCTTAACTGCTTAACTTAATCATTATAATAGACATTATACCGATTAAATTTAAGTGCTTGATTTTATGACTTTCTAAAAATATAAATTTTAATAAAATCAATCATTAAATTGGTATAAACTCTAATGTCTTTAACACAGTTTGTACATGGGGCTATTCATATTTTACCCTTTCAGGATAAGTACAATAGTTGGAAAATTCGTCCGCTTTTCGAGTGAGACTTTTTGCCAGTATAGCTCAAATTCAAAATTTGTTCTAAAAAATCAGGCATGAAAACTATCAACTAAAAAGCCTTTCGCTAAGTACTGAAGCACAAGTTTTCAGGTATTTTAAATTCTCCCTAACACAGAACTTAAAGGGGAAACTCAATGAAAATACCTGTTTATTTATGCTTCAGTACTTATATATTAGCCATAAAGGCTTACCAAAGTCTTCTTTTAATTTCTTCAGGAATCGTGTTTGGCTTTAACGGATTTTTTGCATCTCCAGTACTACCACTCCAATGAACGGTTCCAGCACCATCAGAAAAATAGCGATATATCTCACCATTTTTTCCACGCGCATACCATGTATGTTGATTACCTCTAAGAGCATCTTGATACGCATCCTGAGCGTCATCTGGTTCAACACCGGCTTTTGGGTTACGGCCATCAGTATGTTTAGGATTAGATTTATAAGGAGGTTTAACCCTTTTTTCCACTTCATCATGGTGATAAGGATCACATTTCAGGCTAGGGCTACCACCCGAGCCCACATTATGCACCAACACCCCATCACTACCCACAAAGTAGTTATGGGCATTAGCCACCGTCAAATTGTAGATAGCCGTTTTTCTCTGTTCCTGAACAAGGGCAACAACTTTAACATTGTCCTCTTTCAAAACCAGCACTTCCCCTTGAGTCAGGTTTTCAGCACCCGCCCAGCCTTTCTCAACCACATAGAACGGATGCTCATTTACGTTTCCTCATTCTCTACAAAAGAGTATTCCTTTAGTGAAAATTTGCACACATCAATATCCGTACTTCCTGCCGCATGTGCAATCAACTCTGGAAACTTTTGAATAAGTCTTTTTGCCGCTATTGCACCGTATCTCCGAACCAGTGGCTCCTTGTCATCAATCATTCTCAACACTTGTTCTGGATTCAGGAGTGAGCCCTTTAACAAATGATGAAGCCCGTTTGAATGTAGTTTGTCGGAACGAGAGGAACCGAGTAATCGAGCCGCTGCTTCCAGTTGCGACAAATAAGCCTTATACATCAAATGCATCACCAAAACTCGTATGCCCTCATCATCGCTCTGCAATGAGCGAACGACATGCACGAAGAGGTTATCATTCTCTGAAAAAGAGCAACCCTTTAGGGAGAATTTACGCACATCACGATCCACGCTTAATGTCGCATTCGCAATCAAGTCTGGAAACTTTTCAATCAACCTTCTTGCAGCGATTGCACCGTATTTTCGAACGAGTGGCGAGTTGTCATTAATCATTTTCACAACTTGTTCAGGCTCCAAGAGTTCATCCTTTATCAAATGATTAAGCCCTTGTTTATGCTGTTTGTCGGAAGAACTCGATGAGCCAAGTAATCGAGCCGCCGCTTCCAGTTGCGACACATCGGCACTAGACATGAACTGCATCGCAAAAATTCGCATGAGTTCATCATCGTTCTGTAATGAACGAACAACATGCACAAAGTGGTTAGCATTCTTGGTAAAATGACACGCTTTCAAGGAGAAGTGGCGCACATCGGGATCCGCACTTGATATAGCATGCACAATCAACTCTGGAAAGTTTTTAATAAGCCTTTTTGCGGCAATGGTACCGTATTTTCGAACGAGTGGTTCCTTGTCATCAATCATCATTAAAACTTGTTTAGGAAGTATAAACTTACCCTTTAACAAATTTGAAAGCCCCTGTTTATGCCGCTTGTCGGAAGAACCAGGGGAGCCGAATAATCGAATCCCCGCTTCCAATCGCGACGCATCGGCATTAGAGACTAAAAACATCGCGAGATATCGTATTAGCTTGTCGTCGCTCTGCAATGAACGAACGACGTGTACGAAGTGGTCAACATTCTCGGCAAAAGAACACACCATAACGATTTCAAGGGCAGAGTATTGAATGTCTCGGTCGCCATCATAGATTAATGGGATTGCATCATGAATCAGGCTGCGTGCTTCGTGACCCAGTTCAGATGCCACCCAAACCGCTTCACGTCGAACCCGCCGGTCGTTATGCTTCAGCAGTGGGCGTAATGTTTCTACTGGAAGACCCGCCTCCCATAGTTGGAAGCCCCAACCTTGTTCACGAAACCTATCTGGATCCGTTAGTAGTTCCTGAATGAGTTGTGTTCCTTCTAAATTGTCTATCATGATTCACTTACTTAAATATTTTTCCAGTTGCTTAATGAGTTTTTGTTCATTCCCCTGACGCTGCCCGTGCGTCATATCACGCCCCTTATTATCAGTCACTTCAATTCGCGTCTTTATGCTTTTCCTCAGTTCGTCGAGTAAGTCCTCCAATTCCTCTCGTGAATATCTATCGAAATCTTTTGGTTTCGGGAAATATTCTATACCTCCATGCACTTTTCCAGTACCATCCAACCTGATACAAATATCCATCGGCCCCTTATCTGCCCACTTCCCTTTCCCTTTTTTACTCGCATTATGCACCAACACCCCATCACTACCCACAAAGTAGTTATGGGCATTAGCCACCGTCAAATTGTAGACAGCTGTTTTTCTCTGTTCCCGAACAAGGGCTACAACTTCAATATTACCCTCTTTCAAAACCAGCACATCCCCTTGAGTCAGGTTTTCAGCACCCACCCAACCTTTTTCAACCACAAAGAAGGGATGCTCATTGGTGGCCTTAATAATCTCACCGTTTTCAAGCGTCAAGAGAACTAAATCATATTCCTGCTCGCCTTGAATCAGGTGAACAACTTCATTCCATTGTTGTTCGCCTGTTTCCTCATTGTAGGACCAAACCTGATCCCCAATTTGTACTTCGGCAATGGTAATCAATCCCCGCTGGGTGTGTACCAGCGTCTCTGCTGTAAAGCTATTTCCCGCAACAGGGCAGTCTTCATCTTTATCCTTTTTAGAAGGATCCTTTTTAGCCCTTTTCTTCTTCTTAACTAAACGCAACCACTTTAAGAATCTTAAGCGATTTAAGATTCTAAGCGTTCTGTTCATTAGTCTATCATAGAAAAACGCTGTTGGATCGTTCACAAAATCAATCACACCCATTAATTGAACAAAGCGAGCCATGCCCGTTAAAATTCCACGAATACTGATACTCGCGCTTAAGCTTCCCAAGGAAAATTGCCCACTTGGATCAACCATATTGACGGGATTCGCGTTGGCATATAAATACTTATGCAGCGTAATCGGGTCTGTTTGAAAACCATTGAAGCTATCCATGCTCAAAAAGCGTCCGCTGGCAGGATTGTAATACCGGGCTCGAAGGTAATAATTTCCCGTATTCTGATCAAACTGCTCACCCGTATAGAGGTAATTATTCTCGGTTTCGCCAATTTGTTCTAGCAATTTACCGAAGGCCTCATAATTGTAGGCATCGGTAACCACAGCGTTTTGGTCAGTCAAACCTCTGGTACTACCCAATCCATCGTAGTGATAATAATGGATATCATTACCACGATATTGACTGATGAGATCGTCGCCGTGCAAATAAGCTACTTTCACCTGATCATCTTTATCAAGTTCGGCGATGACTTGGGCCAAGCTGTCATTGCTGTCTACCACATATTGGGTAACTTCCCCATTCAATGAGGTTTGTACGCGGTTGCCGTCGGCATCGTAGGCATAGCTAACTGTGCGAGTGACTTGGCCTTTTTCTTCTGTCACGACGCTTATCAAGCGATCATCACCATCATAACTCATCTGCACTACTTGCTTTTCTTCAGTAATGCGGATCGTATTGCCGTTGGCATCGTACTGGAACACAACACCACCTTGTTTCAGCAAGCGGTCGTTGGTGTCGTAGGTGTATTTGGTGTGGACACCGTCTTCGATACTATAAACACGGTTGCCTACAGCATCATATTGATAACTAAAGACAATATCATTGTCGGTCGTGCTGATTTTCTCGAATTTTAGGCGATAGAGATCGTCATAGGTGTAGTTGATGACGCGGCCGGTGTGTTCGATAATCTGACTGCGCTGGCCTGTGGGTGTTAGGGTGTATTGGTAACTCGCTAATAAGCTGTTATCAGGCAGTAGAGCTTCTAAAGCCGTGAGGCGATTTAGCTTGTCATAAGCATACCGGGTGTAAGTGCCATTGGGATAAATGACTTGCTGGCGATTGCCGACAGAATCGTAGAGATAAACCGTTTCGCCGTCAGGTGCTATTACCTTTTGTAGACGAGAAAGTACATCATACTGGTATTGCACTTGAGCAGCCGTGCCAGAGGGCTCAGTGAACTTTAGCCTCGTGCGATTACTCCGTTTATCATAACCGTATTCTAAAACCGCTTGGTTGGGTTTAACTTCCTTGATTAAGCGATGAAAATTGTCATAGCTGTAGCTTGTCGTGCCATTTTCTGCCTTCATTAAAAGGCGATTGCCAGAAACATCATACGTGAAGCTTTCTACACTGCCATCGGCATACGTGGTTGAGAGCAGACGATCAGTGTTCTGATCATAACTAAAGGTGGTGGTTTTGCCATTGAAGTTGGTGTGACTTAGCAAGTTGCCGGTTTTCTTGTCGTAGGCAAAAGTTTCTGTCATGCCCAGTGGCAATGTCCGACTGATAACACGGCCTAGCTTGTCATAAGTCCAAGTTGTTGTGTTCTGATTGGCATCAGTTTGACTAATGCGATTCCCAATTTCATCATAACCGAAGGTGGTGCTGATGGGTTTGTCAGAAAGTGACTTGATGACTTCAGTCAAACGGCTCAGTTTGTCGTATTGGTACTGGGTTTCATTACCGGCTAAGTCTTTTCCAGCCACTAAGTTGCCTACCTTGTCGTAGATATTTTCTTCTACCAAGTTACCTGGGTAGATCGTTTTGATACGCTGATCTAGGGCTGAGTATTGATAAGCAATCGTGTTGCCATTGTTATCGGTTTTGGATACCAGATTACCATCGGCATCGTAGGCATTGGTGGTGATTTGGCTATCCGCATTTTTGCTTTGAATACGACGGCCGACTTTGTCGTATTTAAACTCGGTGCGGTTGCCGTTTTCATCAATTTGGGCATTGACGCGGTTTGCGGCATCGTATTGTGTTTGGGTTACGCTCCCGTCTGAGTAAATGGTTTTGATTTGACGATCAACTTTGTCGTACTCGTAGCGCGTGGTTTGCCCAGCCACATTGGTGCTTGAAAGGAGATTCCCTTCTACGTCGTAGTTGCGGGTTTCCTTGGTGCCGTCAGAATAACGGATTATGCTTAAGTTGCCAATCGTGTCGTATTTGTAGTCGGTTCGGCGGCCCGACGCATCAATATGGGCAATTTCTTGGCCGAGGGTGTTGTATTGTGTTTTGTTGATGTTGCCGAAAGCATCGGTGGTTTGAATCAGGCGATTGCGTTTGTCGTATTCATAAAACGTCGTTTCGACGACTTGGTTGCCAGAGGCATCGGTGCGTTTACGGCTGTAGCTTAGTTCATTGCCGTTGCCGTCATAAGTAAAGGTTACCGTGTTGCCTAGTGGATCGGTTTCCGTTAGCTTGTTGCCACTTTTGTCATAAGTGAATTTTGTGACATTATCATTAGTGTCACGGACGGAGGTGATGAGGCCTTTTTCCAGCATTATGCTGATTTCATGGCCTTTTGGATCGGTGATTCTGATCAAGTTACCTTGATTATCATAGAAGTTCTCAAAGGTGTTGCCACGAGCGTCGGTCAGCGTTTTTTCTTTACCTTGTTTGGTATAAGTGTATTTGACGACATTACCTTCGGCATCCTTCTGTTCCAAAAGATTGAACTTGTCATCGTATTTGAAGAAGGTGGCGTTGCCTAATGGATCGATGGCACTCAGTTTATTCCCGAATTGATCGTAGGTGGAGTAACTGATGTTTCCTAACGGATCAACTTGGGTAATCACGTTGCCGCGGCCGTCGTAGTAGAGTTGGGTGACTCGGCCTAGTTTGTCGGTGACGATGGATTGGCGGCCTTTGAGGTTGTGGTTGAAGTTGGTGCGGTTTCCTTCGCTGTCAATTTGTCCCGTCACGCGGCCGTCATCATTATAAAGGTTCCGAACAACCTTGCGGCCTAGCGGATCGGTCATATCTGTCATGGCATGGGTGCTGTTATAAGTGTAACGCACGCTATTGCCAAGAAAATCCGTAGAGGCGATTAAGTCACCAGTCATATTATACTGGTATTTCAATGAGTTGCCTTTGGGATCAGTGATTTTGGTGATGCGGCCTTGGCTATCACGAGTGAAGAGAATGCTTTTGCCAGCGGAATGAATGATCCCATCGTCTGTGTAAGTCAGTGTGTTGCCATTTGGCTCGGTTATTTTTTTAAGGCCCGGTGTTTGTTGAGCTTCTATGTCATCTTGCTGAATTTCATATTGATAGCCGTTTTGGGTGGTGAGCCGGTAGAGACTGGGATTGAAGGCGCGTCCTTCATTCAGTAGTTCTAAAAGCGCACGACCATCAAAGTAGACACTTTCAGCATAAGCATCCAGTACTTCTAGTTTAGAAAAAGTACCTGATAGGGGTTTGAATACCATGTTGAGGTGCGTGGGCCTGCCTTGAAACACGGATTGACATCTGGGTTGTACACCGACTTCAAAGGCCTCAACCTTGCCATCTGGAAAGGTGACTGTGATCTGTGGTGGTGAACCTAATGATTCAACACAGAATAGTTGATTGAAACGCCTACCGTATGTGTTGAGTGTCCAGTATTGTCCCGGTACCCGTGATTCTTCTACCTTAATGTCTTGGTAACTGATGCTCCAACCTTGACCAAAATCTAGGGCTTCTCCTTTGCGACGGGTGTCGTAAGTCCGCATCACTTTGAGCGGGAGGCCCATCATGTCTATTGAGATGTCTTCTACGGTGAAGGAGAAGTTGCCGACTTTGAGATCACCTGCTACCCGGTAACTATTTGAAATCGCTGTGTTTCTTCCATTCGCATCGACGGCTTGAAAGATGACTTGGTAGAGGCCGTTGGTGAGCATGGTGGGATCGAAGGTGGCGATGGGTTGGTTGGCGATGGGATCGCTGCCGCTGCCTAAGATCGTGAGGCCTGGGTTGCTGACGGATTTGACGGCAAGTTGCCAGCTTACTAGGCTGTCGTCTGTAATGGTGGCGACAAAGTCTGTGGGGGCTGTGATTTCTGTGCCGTCTTCTGGGCTGTGGATGACGAGTTCTGGGGGAGTGGTGTCATCTGGAGCGTTGACGCGGAAGCTGCCTTCTTGACGACTGATGTTGCCGGCACGATCGGTGGCGGTGACGATTAGGGTGTATTTGCCGGGTTGTTCGCTGGTGAAGGTGGCTTGGCCGCTGTCGTCTAGGGGGAGTAGCTGATCGTTGATTTTGACGGTGAGGTTGGTTATTTCACCATTGTCGCTGGCTGTGGCGGTGATTTGGAGGTTTTCACCGGGATTAATGCTGTCGGCGGCTAATTGTAGATCGATTTCGGGTGGTACGGGATCGAGCAGTTGGCCTAGTGAGAGGTGTTCAAGCAGTAAGCCGCTGAACAGGTGTTCATCTAGGACTTCTGGTAGATTCGGGCCGGTTTCTTGTTCGATTTGGTTGCCGGTTAGGAGGGTGAGCACTTTGTCGGTTAGGCCGATTTTGAGGGGATCGGTGGCCAGTGGGATGAGGCCGACGGCTACGGATTGTACGAACGGGATTTGTGGCTTGATCGCGGGCGCTAATCTAACTGGTTTTTTCAGGAGACTAGCCCAGACTAGGCGTTGGCCGATGTCGTTGTAGAGTATGCCGGTGGCTTGGCCGCCTGTGCCGAATGTGGGGTAGTGGCTGTTGCCGGTTTTTGGATCGACCCTGCCTAGCCCGCGGCCTGTCCATGTGTCTAGCGTGATCGGGTTTTCTGGCAGGGTGACGTGCATTCCGAAATGCAGGGCTTGCTCGATAAAGTGTTGGGCGCTGGCATCTAGGCTTAATTCTGGGAGAATCGCTGTTTCTGGATTTAAGCTGTAAATGCGTTCCCCTGATTTTAAGGCGCTGGCTTGGGCTCGTAAAGCTGAAACGGCTTGGTTGCCTTGCCCAAAGGTTTGTTCCAGTACTAGGTGGGCTAGGGCGGAGCCTAGTTTTCCTATTTGGCGTTGGAAGCGTTGGGTGTTGTTTTTGCCGACGGCGATGCTGTTGAGGCGTTCGATTTCAAAGGCGATGCCGTTGAATTGGACTTTCTGGGGTATGCCGACGACGAAGTCGGTGGTGAGCACGGTGCGGGCGGCACCCATTGAGGGGGCTCGGTGTGCAACGACTTCAGTCATTTGCGCTTGCCAGGTGTCGTAGACTTCATTGGCTGCAAAGTAGCTGTCTAGGCTGGCGTTCAGGAGATTGCCTACGATTTCATGGTGCGTGATTGCCGTGAAGGTGCTGAGGGCGGCTTCTGTTTTAGCGAGACGTTCGCTGACAGTCTGAAGACGATGGCTGAGGCCGCCTTGTAAGTCCATGCCGATGGTGCGGTATTCTCCGACTATAGGTTGGCTTAGGCTGCGTGCTTGGCTTAAGGTGGGTGGGGTGTAAATGGTTTCGCTGATGCCTTGAACGCCCATGACATAAGGGCCTGCGTTGGCCACAACTTTTGTTCAAACCCTGATTCCCCCCCCAAAAATCCTTTATAACGAGAAAAAAACTAACTAGAACATCAAGTCTTAGCTACACGGCCTTCAACCACTCTTTTAAAGAAACATCAAGGGGTTTCAATTTGTCAGCAAATTCTTGACTACCCCAAAGCGATAAAAGGAGTTGATCATGTTGCCTAAGAAATTTTTTACCTTCCTTTTTATCAAAGGATAATTCTTTTAATTGTTCCATAAAAGGGATGGATGACAAATATTCTTCTACTAACTTAAAAGGTTTATCCATTTGATCATAACGGGTCATCCTGCCGTCAAAAGGTTGAAGTGATTTAATTTTCCAGATTTTTTCCTCAAAATAAAGCCATTTTCTTTTTCCTAATCTCTTATTATCATAAAACGCTAAATCAAACAAACCTGTTTGTAAACCTTCAATTACAAACGGTTTATATTTGTTAGAAAGGGTTTGATGACTTATCTCGTTGAGATCACCAAAATAACGTATTCCTAATAACCCTTTAATATTAGGAAAATGGTTGAGAGAAATGCTTATAGAAAAATTGCCTTCTCTGAGATACATTTCATATTCACAAGGTAATAGACTAAATTCCCAATAATCAAAATGAAATCGGTTAACTGAGATATCATGCAATATTGCTTCATATCCTTTGAGAATTTCTTGATTTAAATTAAAAAAATCCTCGGTTCGTAAACAACGTTTGTGCCACGGATGTTGATGATATTTTGTTATTGAATCAGTTAGCTGTTGAAGATAAAATGCCAAATTTTCTTTATGACAGTCACGTAAAAAACTTGTAAAACCTATTGCGATACCAGGAAAATTCATCATAATAAGTACTGAACCATAAATTTTCAGGTATTTTAATAGAAGCTGCCTGTAGAGACGCTTTCGCGAAGCGTCTCTGCAAAAAACGAGAGACGCAAATCTACAAAAAACGAGATTTGCTATGCGTCTCTACAAAAAACGAGAGACGCGATGCATAGCAAATCTACAAAAAACGAGAGACGCATAGCATAGCAAATCTACAATGAGTTAGATAAAACTGATTTTCAAGCAAAAGTTGAGGCAAACAAAAACTTTTGCTTGAAAATGTGGATCGGGGCAACCTTCTGCCTTGCCCCTTTGCTGTAAAATACCTGTTTATTTGTGCTTCAGTACTTATTTATTAAAACTTTGCTAAGAGGTTCATTCCGTAACCCTTGCTAGGTATCCTGCGTGATAAACCTGCCTGTTGCTGGATGACCATAATACCGTACTCTCATGTCAATCAAGCCCGTTTGTGGAGCATGTTGTTCACCAATAGGCGTGGTGCTGGCAACCTGTAACAACTTTCCAAATGCTTCATAATTATAAGCATTGGTGACGGTTTGCTTGTCATCCATCAGGCCACTGCCCAATCTGTCATAATGGAAATAGTGGCTTTCCAAACCCCGTTTTTGGCTGAGTAAATCATGGCCGTAGGTGTACTTAGCGAGCAAATCACCGAAAAAAGTGCGTTCTTCTAGTCCCTACCAGCTTTTAACCAGTCATCTAAAGATGCACCTAATGGAATTAAATTTTCACTAAACTTTTCCTTTCCCCAAGCATCCAACAACATCTGATCATATTTCTCAAGAAACTCTGCGAACCTTTTTTTATCAGCGGCATCCCATTGTTTTATTTCAATTTTAGATAAACCGGCAGATTTAGAAATGTCTCGTTGTTTAAGTTCTATATCAGAGTCCATGCTACTTGATAAAAAAACTTCTTCGACTTGCTGAGCAAATGCGTACACCATAGAAGGCTCCTCGCATGAGGATTGTTCCTGTGTTTGAAACCATGAGAGCGTTTTAAATAGAGAGATTTTCTTCTGAAGATAAACCCAATGGAGTTTACCTAAAATCTTGATTTCTTTAACCACTTCTATACGACTTTCGTCCACTATACCTTGAGAAAGAGCGTCTTTTATCAAACTGTTATACCGGTTTCTCTCAGCAACTGGTGGTTCTAAATAGCCAACTAAATGAGGTATTTTAGTGAGATAAAAAACCACGTTAAAATTAGCTAGATTAAATTCAGCATTTAGAGAAGGAAAGCTCCAGAACAGAGAACTTATCCATGGTGAAGGAGATTGTTGTAATCTTGACTGCTCTAAATGCTGTTTTATAGCAAGCATTTTATCGATATATTCCTCATATAATTCCACTTTTTGGCACGATGGATCAAAATTGAAATTTTGCTCTGGCAACCAATTTTTTTGCACAGTATCTGTTAGCAAATCCATATATGAAGCAACTGACACTTTTCCGCAATCAGGTAAAAATTTGATAAATTTTATGGAAGGAGAATATAACAACGGGTGTGACCTCCATTTGATGTCAAATTTAAGCTCCTTGATGTAAGCCATATTGATTAGTTTTATCCCAAAATTGGGAAAATCGTTGTTAAAACAAGTGTTTGTAAGCTTAGTGTAATACTAATAGCTAGTACACTGTCAAACTTGATGTGGCCAGTGGGATGAGGCCTAAGGCTACGGATTGTACGACCGGGAGTTGTGGCTTGAAAGCAAAAGCTAATCTAGCCGGTTCTTAAAATCACGCTTGTCCAACCGAGCCTTTGGATTAAAAAACGAGTACCACACACCGTCAAATCTGATTATTTATATCAATAACAATCAATGGGTTAGCTATAATCATTATCCAATATATTAACGACGTGTGGTACTAGCCGATTTTTTTGAGGAATTTAGGAACTCTTTTATGTTTTCAGAACAACGTTTTTGACGGAGTCAATCATGGCCGTAAGTGTAGCAGGTGAGCATTTCACCGAAAGAAATGCGTTCTTCCAATTAATCCCTACCAGCTTTTAACCAGTCATCTAAAGACACACCTAATGGAATTAAATTTTCACTAAACTTTTCCTTTCCCCAAGCATTCAACAAAATTTGGTCATATTTATCAAAAAATTCAACCAGCATTTTTTGATCAGCAGTCTCCCGTTGCTCTCTTTCTGTTTGAGATAACTTGGAATTAAACGGATAGAGTTCCCTTAGCTCGACCAAAGGATTAGCTACATCTTGTAACAGTATAACTTTTATTTGCTGAGCAAACTCGTACACCTGAGAAGGTTCATCGCCTGAATATTTTTCGTAAAGCCATTCAAGTTTTTGAAATAGAGATATTTTTTGCCCAAGATAAACCCAATGAAGTTGACCTAAAGTGGTTCTTTCTTTAGCCGGTTCATTTATAGAAATTTTATCGGCTACACCTTGAGAAAGAGTTTTTACTATCAGCTCTTTCGCTTGGTTTTTTTCAGTCGGTAGTGGCTCTAAAACACAATCAAAAACTGGATTTTTAGTCATATAAAAATTGACTTCAAAACGTACACCAAATGTAACATCAGGATAAGGATAATACCACCATCGAGAACTCACAATATGAGAAGGACCGCCTTGGTATCCTGATAACCCTGATTCTGGTGTTTTACCCCATTTTTTTTTGATATATTCTTCATATAATTTGGTGTGCGAAAGTTCAAAGCGAGTCTCTTTTTTAAGTGGCCAATTTTTGACGATCTTGATTAGCTTGTCTATATATCCGTTAAATGCCACTTCGCCACCATCATGTAAGAATTTAACGAAACGAAAGTAAGGAATATATGGTAACATTAAACCCACCCAATCATTCTAAAATATTTAATTAAATTATATATATACGATAACCTAGGTTCATCCAAAATGTTTTTCCTAAAACCCCAAAATCTGTTTTCGGATGCTAGTCCATAAAAAATGGTGTCAAGCTTAAGTCCAAATTGATAGAAACAATCATTTGGAAATGATATGAATATTCCTTTACACAGGAGAACAGATATTCTCCAAAAGAGAATATCTGTAAAAAAATAGCAATATTTGGAAATTAACAAACACAACTATTTATTTTAAATAAAAAAGCAAAGCTGAACCAACCAAATCTTTTTAAGGATACAGAGGCATTTTTTCTACCCATTTTGCAAATAACAATGCCGCTGCCGTCCAAGTTCGGCAATTCCATCCACCAGAATCCTTAAAGGTGTAAGTAAAATTACCACCCATATCAGCAGCAAAGGGTTTAAAGGCCCCAGCTTCCCACCACATTAATTGCACATACGTGAATTTCGCTTTTGCGCTACCTACAATTTGACCGCCGTCTTTCCTTATCTTGTGTGCGGTGGTATATTCCTTTCCTAATGTACCTTTATATATTGTGTCACATTTTGTACCATTATTCAAGAATTGTCGAAGTTCACGGATTACTTGTCTTGTCTGTTCTTCCTCAAAATCAGCACCAATATCGTAACAAAATCCTGCACCATTCGCTTTTGTCAGACTCTGACGAAAAGACTTTCTCTGTATATAAACAAAATGATGACCGTCAGTATCTCTCAGACCCAGCGACGCTGTTGCTTTGAAAACCGCAAATTTTTTGCCTTTAATGACCTTCTTCATAATATAACTGAAGTTTGGCCTAGCCAGCCTAACCATGATATTGGCCCCTTCAATCGCCGTGTTGAGACTGCCTATACTCATATATCCAGTCGGATCGATAAACACAACCGGATTGGCATTCGCATAAAGATACTTATGCTTGCTAAGAGGTTTACTCTGTTGCCCTTGCCAAGTATCCTGCGTGATAAACCTGCCGATTTTTGGATCATAATACCGCGCTCTCAGGTAAATCAACCCCGTTTGTGGATCATGTTGTTCACCAGTAAACCGATAATGATTAGGCGTGGAGCCTACAACCTGTAACGGATTCCCAAACGCTTCATAATTATAAGCGTCGGTGACGGTTTGATTCTCATCAGTTAAGCCTTTGGTGCTACCCAATTGGTCATAATGGAAATAACGGTTTTCCAAACCCCGTTTTTGGCTGAGTAAATCATGGCCGTAGGTGTAACTGGCGAGTAAATCACCTTTAGCGGTACGTTCTTCCAAAACTTGGGCATAAGTTTGGTTTTTGTCAACCAAGTAGTGAGTAGCAATACCATTAACCGTACGACCTACCCGAATTCCATCTGCATCATAAACATAACCCATGATGTCATTAGGCGTGGTTACGCCGACTAAACGGTTTTTGAAATCATAGGCATAAGCTGTGGTTCCTGAAGGCCCGATTTGACTCAAGGTGTTACCAGAAGCATCATAGCTATAAGCATAATCTCCGCCCTTTGTTAAGCGATTGTTGGCATCGTAGCTATAACTACCTGTAACCACGCCATTGACGCGAACTTCTATACGATTGCTCACTGCATCATAGCTGTAAGCAAGAGTCATATCGCCGTTGATCGGGTCAGTGATTTTTTCTTGAATCAGTCGCCCTAACTTATCATAAGTATAAGCGACTATTCTGCCATTGGGTTCAATCACTTGGGTTGGGTGGCCAAGAAGATTCAGCGTGTATTCGTAACTGCCAATGACACTTCTATCCGAGTTGAGATGTTCTACTTTGACCAGACGGCCCTTTGTATCGTAATGGTACTGGGTGAGGGTGCCGTTTGGACGAGTTTCACTGGTTAAGTTACCCAGCACATCATAGCTGTAGCTTGTCACACCACCATTGGCATCGATGACGGTTTTAAGGCTGCCCCGTTTATCATAAGTGTAAGTCGTTTTGCCAGAAGGGGTGGTGACCGAGGTTCGATTGCCGTTGGCATTGTAGTTGTACAAAAGGGTAGTCCCTTGGGGATGAACCACTTTGACTAACTGATTATGGACATCGTAGCTGTAGCGCGTTACGCCTCGACTATCAGTTAGAGTAGCGGGTAGGCCGCTTTTGGTGTAGGTGTAACTAATGGTACTTTCATCTGGATAGATTTCCTTGACTAGCTGGTTATTGCTGTCATAGCTGTAACGGATGGTATCACCATTAAAGTTGGTATGGGTGAGGACGTTACCATTGCCGTCGTAGGTGAAGGTTTCAGTCATGCCCAGTGGTAGGATACGGCTTAAGGGCCTTCCTAGATTATCGTAAGTCCAGCTTGTGGTTTGCCTTAAGGCATCAGTTTCGCTGATAACGTTTCCGACTTCATCATACAAATAGCGGGTTTCTCCGTCTTTGGCATCAATGACTTTCGTCAGACGACCCACGGCATCATATTCATAACGTGTCACATTTCCTGCTCGATCAATATCTTGAACACGACGGCCTAAGTCATCATAAACCACTTGGGTAAAAGTCTTATCCGCGTAGAGCACTTTGGTTGGTCTACTCACGCCATCGTATTCGAAACGAGTGGTTTTACCCAAAGCATCTGTCACACTGGTGCGATTACCTACCCCATCGTAAGTGAGCTGGATACTTTTTTCTAAAGCATTGGTGATTTTGATGGGTTGCTCACCTTTGCCATACTCAAATGTGGTGCGATTGGAAGAAGCATCAACTTCCGCCAACACACGCCCGACAGCATCATATTCCCGGCTTGTCGAGGTTTTGTCTGGTAGAACGGTTTCTACCAAGCGATTTTTGTAGTCGTAGCGGTATTGGGTGGTTCGCCCTTGACGATCGGTGAAACTGATTTCATTTCCAGAAGCATCATAACTTGAGCTTGTCGAAGTCCCATCTGGATAGTCAGTCTTAATTAAACGACCTTGTGTATCATACTCAAATGTGGTTTTATGGCCGTTTTTATCGAAGGTTGCGATGACATTACCTGCTGCATCATACTCGCTAGAAGTCACATAACCAGCCGCATCGGTGGTTTGGGTTGGCTTACCATTTTTGTCATAAACAGTGGTGGTGAGGAATGAAACCCGATTCCCATCAGCACCCGTGCGTGTTTTAAGCTTCCTCAGCTCATTCCCAGAAGCATCATAAGTGGTACGAGTGATATTTCCCAAGCTATCGGTTTGGGTAATGGGATTGCCATCACGGTTGAAAGTAAATGACAGAATCGGTTTACCGCGGCCATTCAGTGTTGCTATTGGACGCTTGTCATTGTCATATACTGGCGTAAAGACATGGCCGGCCGGATCAGTCGCTTTGAGCAAATTGTTTTCTTTGTCATAAGACATTGAAAGCACGTTACCCTGAGCATCTTCTTCTCTTAACAGATTGTCATGCTCATCATAAGCACTTTTGGTGACGTAACCCTCTGGAGAGGTTTTGCCGATCACATTTCCATGAGCATCATAACTGAAGCTGGTGGTACGCCCTAATGGATCGGTACGGGTTAATTCATTACCCATTGCATCATAGCTGCGATAGGTAGCATTACCTTTGGCATCAATTTCAGTGACAATTTTTCCACGGTTGTCATAAACGTAGGTAGTGGTAAAGCCACGAAGATCACGAAACACTTCCATATGACCTTCAATGTCGTGCTTGAAATGGATACGGTTGCCATCGGCATCAATTTGTCCGGTCAATCGGCCGTCGTCATCGTAGAGGTTACGCACCATTTTTCTGCCTAGCGGATCAATGATATCCGTCATGGCGTGGGTGCTATTGTAAGTATAACGTACTGTGTTGCCTAACGCATCGCTGGAACTTACCAGATCACCTGCTGTGTTGTACTGGTATTTCAGGTTATTGCCGCTGGGATCGGTGATTTTGGTGATGCGGCCTTGCTCGTCCCGGGTAAACAGGATGCTTTTACCGGCGGAATGAATGATCCCATCCTTAGTGTAAGTCAGGCTGTTGCCGTTGGGATCGGTGAGGCTTTTGATGCCGAAGTTTTCATCCAATTCATATTCATAGCCGGCTTCTGTGGTGAGTTTGTAGCGGCTGGGGTTGAAGAACTGCATGTCGTTCATTGGGTCTAACAATGAATTCCCATCAAAATAAATATTCCCGTCGGTATCTACGGGTTCTAACTGGGAGAAGGTCCCGTTTATGGGTTTGAAAACGACTTTGACATGACGGGATATGCCTTGAAAAGCGGTCTGGCAATCAGGAGATATCCCAACTTCAAAGGTTTCTACTTTGCCTGATGGCAGTGTAATGGTGACTTGGTGAGAACCTAAGGGTTCAATGCATAATTTCTTGTTGAAACGTCGCCCGTAGGTGTTGACGGTCCAGTATTTCCCTGGAACTCGTGATTCTTCGATTTTGATGCTTTGGTAGTTGATGCTCCAACCTTGACCAAAGTCAAGTGCTTCTCCTTTGCGACGGGTGTCGTAGGTGCGTAGCACTTTGAGTGGGAGGCCCATCATGTCTATTGAGATGTCTTCTACTGTGAAGGAGAAGTTGCCGACTTTGAGATCACCTGCTACCCGGTAAGTATTTGAAATTGCTGTACTTCTACCATTGGCATCGACGGCTTGAAAGATGACTTGGTAGAGGCCGTTGGTGAGCATGGTGGGATCGAAGGTGGCGATGGGTTGGTTTGCGATGGGATCGCTGCCGCTGCCTAAGATCGTGAGGCCTGGGTTGCTGACTGATTTTACGGCAAGTTGCCAGCTGACTAGGCTGTCGTCTGCAATGGTGGCGACAAAGTCTGTGGGGGCTGTGATTTCTGTGCCGTCTTCTGGGCTGTGGATGAC
The DNA here is from genome assembly GCA_003645185.1 of Candidatus Parabeggiatoa sp. nov. 3. GTDB lineage: Bacteria > Pseudomonadota > Gammaproteobacteria > Beggiatoales > Beggiatoaceae > Parabeggiatoa. The sequence continues at coordinate 17,501 of QNEL01000001.1, read as the reverse complement.
GAGTTCTGGGGGACTGGTGTCATCTGGGGCGTTGACGCGGAAGCTACTTTCTTGGCGACTGATGTTGCCGGCACGATCTGTTGCGGTGACGATTAGGCTGTATTTGCCGGGTTGTTCGCTGGTGAAGGTGGCTTGGCCGTTGTCGTCTAGCGGTAGAAGCTGGTCGTTGATTTTGACGGTGAGGTTGGTTATTTCGCCATTGTCGCTGGCTGTGGCGGTGATTTGGAGGGTTTCACCGGGATTAATGCTGTCGGCGGCTAATTGTAGATCGATTTCGGGTGGTACGGGATCGAGCAGTTGGCCTAGTGAGAGGTGTTCAAGCAGTAAGCCGCTGAACAGGTGTTCGTCTAGGACTTCTGGTAGATTCGGGCCGGTTTGTTGTTCGATTTGATTGCCGGTTAGGAGGGTGAGGATTTTGTCGGTTAGGCCGATTTTGAGGGGTTCGGTGGCCAGTGGGATGAGGCCGATGGCTACGGATTGCACAAACGGGATTTGTGGCTTGATCGCGGGCGCTAATCTAACTGGTTTTTTCAGGAGGCTTGCCCAGACTAGGCGTTGGCCGATGTCGTTGTAGAGTATTCCGGTGGCTTGGCCGCCGTTGCCGAAGGTGGGGTAGTGGCTGTTGCCGGTTTTGGGCGAGACGCTGCCTAGCCCGCGGCCTGTCCAAGTGTCTAGCGTGATCTGGTTTTCTGGCAGGGTGACGTGCATTCCGAAATGCAGGGCTTGCTCGATAAAGTGTTGGGCGCTGGCATCTAGGCTTAATTCTGGGAGAATCGCTTTTGCGGTTTCGGGATTTAAGCTGTAAATGCGTTCCCCTGATTTTAAGGCGCTGGCTTGGGCCCGTAAAGCTGATACGGCTTGCTGGCCTTGCCCAAAGGTTTGTTCCAGTACTAGGTGGGCTAGGGCGGAACCTAGTTTCCCGATTTGGCGTTGGAAGCGTTGGGTGTTGTTTTTGCCGACAGCAATGCTGTCTAGGCGTTCGATTTCAAAGGCGATGCCGTTGAATTGGACTTTCTGGGGTATGCCTACGACGAAGTCGGTGGTGAGCACGGTGCGGGCCCAACCCATTGAGGGGGCTCGGTGTGCGACGACTTCAGTCATTTGCGCTTGCCAGGTGTCGTAGACTTCATTGGCTGCAAAGTAGCTGTCTAGGCTGGCGTTCAAGAGATCGCCTACGATTTCATGGCGGGTGAGGGCCGTTTCGGTGCTGAGGGCGGCTTCTGTTTTAGCGAGACGTTCGCTGACAGCTTGAAGACGATGGCCTTGGCCGCCTTGTAAGTCCATGCCGATGGCTCGGTATTCTCCGACTATGGGTTGGCTTAGGCTGCGGGCTTGGCTTAAGGTGGGTGGGCTGTAAATGGTTTCGCTGAGGCCTTGAACACCCATGACATAAGGGCCGGCGTTGGCTACCACTTCTTGGCCTAACCGTAATTCTGCCTTGAGGTTGATCAAGTAGCCGGGGAGGCTTTTGGGGAGTTGGGCCGTTGTCAGGTTGCCGCTGGGGAGGAAGCTGTTGATGACGGCTTCATCTTCTTGAGCAGCGGGTGGGAAGGAAAGCGAGAGCGTTTTGCCGGCTAACTGGGGTAAGCTGACGGTATAATCTAATGCGGCTTGCCCGGAAGCTCGCTTGGCGGCGTTTTCATAGAGGGTGAAGCGGTAGTGATGCTGGACGCTGGCCGGTAAACTGGATTGGTTATCGACACGCGCTATCAGGTGGTAGGGTAAGCTGGCCGTGAGTACGGGGCGGTTGAGTTCCAGAATCTGGGCTTGCCCGAGTAGCTGGCCTAAAGTTTCTATGCCTTGGTTTGTAACCCATTCTGATAGGCTGTTTTGCTGGGTGCCTAAGGTGTTTTGTAAGACGGTGTTGTCTAAGCGGGTTAGGCCAGTTTCGTCATAATCGGCCGCTTCGTTTTTGAGTTGGCCTGCAATTTCTTCGGGATTGAAGGTGAGTTGGGTTTGCCATTCTAAACCGGTATTGATTTCGGGTATTTTGAAGCTGGCATCTAGGGGTATCCAACTATCACCTTCGCGATGGCGCCCACCACGAGAGGGAATGAAATCAACCCAGGCTTCTGCCCAGAGGTGTTCTAGGATTAAATGGCTGATCCGGCCGCCTGATATCACGGCGCGATTGGGTATGCCGCCTTGGCTGAGCAATTGCATGGCCGATTCTGGCGTTTCGACTCCGCCTACCCATTCCATGACTTGCAAAGCGGGGATTTGGACGGTGCCATAAGCGAAACGGGCTGGGATGTTGGCGGCTCTGAATAGGGCTACCAATAAGCTGGCCGTGTCGAAGGCGTTGCCTCGGCGGGTGAGTAAGGTTTGTTGTGAACCTTGGATTGCGCCATAGCTGGGAACGAAGGCGATTTCGTTCCGAACCCAATTGAATATGGGGACGGGTTGATTACCCAGTTCTTCTGCTAAGGCCTTGATTTCTGGTGTGATTTGCACAACGGGGGTTGCGGCTAAGTCGTCAAGGCTTGGCTGTGTTTTGCGGGGTAGGCGAGCGCGTACATTGGCCGATAGGGGTGCTATGGGCCAGATTTTTTGCAACTCTGCGGCCGTTTCAAAGGGTGAACGGAGGATTTTGGTTTCCGCAGGTTGGGTGAAGATTAACGCTTCTCGCTGGCCGTGACGAGTTTGGCCTTTTGAGTACTGTTCTACGGCCGCGTGATGGCGTTGGTGGATTACCTCGGGGAGGTTGTGTTGGTTGAGGTGGTTTTCAACCTGTTTGAATATTTTGTCGGGTGGCTCGGCGGCCGTGACGTGGGCGGCTAGTAGGAAGCCACTCAGTAAGCCGATGCCTTTGGTGAGTCTTATCATAGGGTTTTGGTTCCTTTTTCCATTTTGTTGGAGTTATGAAAGAGGGGGGGGAAGGCAATATTGCTTTCCCCCTAGACTTTAAATACGCCTTGTTAAAAAATAAACGCAAAAGGCGCAAAAGGCGCAAAAGACGCAAAAGTTTTATTCCTCAGTTATGCCTAAATAATATAGGATTTGTTGGGTGCCGTCGGGGTAGGTGATGAGGAAGTCACCTAGGCCGTCTTGGTTGGCATCGGGTATTTTGCCATAAACCTGAAAGTTGCGCTTGTAAGACACAGGCGTAATGCGATTCGCTGTGTACCTGGTTTGTGTTGTCGAAGCTTAAAGCAAAGCTTTGGCTGCTGCCTTGGCTTAAATTTAACTCAACGGTGTGAGTTTGCACGGTGCCCAAGGTATCCAAGTCCATTAATAACACTTGTATGGCGAGTTCAGTCAAGTCTGTTGTGCCTTCATTAGTGACGGTTTGAGTACAGGTTTGGGTTTGCTCAGTTGTTAGGCGTTCTTCTAAAGTTTTAACTTGGCCTGTGACGGCTAAGTTGAGATCGTTTTCCACGGAAAATTCAGTGGTTTGACTGGCCAATTGCGTATCGCTGTCTGCTACGACGACATTGACTGTGTAGATACCTTTTTTGGCTTGGTTGAGCATGTAAGGCATCCGGATTTCTTTGATGCCGTTCGGCGGCAGTTGCCCAACCGCTTGATTTTCGGTGTGAATCACTTGCCCAGAAGGATCGGTGATCGTAACCGTGATCAGGGCATCATCAACCAAAGTATTGCTACTGAGACTTTCTATCCGTTGATGAATCACGATGACTTCAGAACTGTGATAGCTGTCTTTATCCAAGGTGGTTTTCAGAGACAATAGGGCATTGGTTTCGGGATGGAAAATCTCGAATAGTCGATCCGCTTCATCATAGGTTCTATCTGGATTGACTAAGCGACTCACCAGCTTGTAATTGCCCGCATACGTCGTGGTGGTGTTCCATTGCGCGTTGTAGGAGGCTGAAGCCGGGCCGGTTAAATCTGTGACGGCAATCGGCGGTAATTGGGCGACGGGTTTGTCATCCTGATCAACAATGGTTAATTCCAGCGTGCCATTGAAATCGGTATCGCTGTCGTTGATGACTTCGACTTGGATTTCAACAGGGGCCTCTGCACCATAACGTTCTTCTGACAAGGTAGGCACAATCTGCATTTGTCGAGTCGCCAACAAGGTGGGAATCGTCAGCGGCACTTGCACGGGTTCATCAGGTGCGAAGCTGTTATTGAAAACCAGGAATGCTTCGGTAGCCGCTCCCCGTCGTTTACCTTCGGTTAAGTCTTTAAATAACAGGTTGAGTTGAACTTTCTGGCCTTGATTGTCTACCTGGGACAGGTTCCAAACGTATTCCTTATTACCGTTTTCTAACGAGTATACAGTCGTCAGAGCCGGAAAGAGGCTTTTGAAATTAACTAAAGAACTAAAGCTTGTTAAAGATTGCATTTACCCCATCCTACAAGAAGCCATGTTACGCTTGATGTACGAAAAGCCTAAATTAGCTTGTTTTCAAGCGACAAACATTCGGAACGGGATTACAAATCCCGTTCCGCAAAAACATAGCTACATTATATGGGTTGTATAGAATCTACCTCATGGTTCTGTGCTTCTTATGTTTATATAAAACAATAAGTTGCGTTTTTTTACCTTTGAATTTAATTAAACTTGAGTAATATTCATAACCTATTGATTTTTATATAACCAAATCTGGTTTTCTATTATCTGAATCATCGAACCGAGGGTTCTACATCATACTTATGAAGAAAAATTTCAAATTGGTTAACAGATGAAGATAAATCCTCCACTGCAAAATCATTTTTTAACAACAGCCTTCCTTTTTCTAAAAGAAAATTTTGCACTCCTTTCCAGATAGAAATCGCGAATTCTTTGTCTGTTAACATAGAAATCTTTTTTTTGTGACAATTAACAACAACATGACCATCCGACTCTTTTGTAAACAAGACCATGAATGAAGAATCTATTCCAACAAATTCGTATTGTTTTCTCCCTGAACTTGATAAGATCTTTCTTATACCATCAAGAATATCTGGAAGCGATAAAAAAATCATCATTGATTGATCAGGGGTATGTCCTTTTGAGGTACATTGTCCCAATTCGCCAATTAAGGTCATATCACCCAAATCAAAACCCGAAATGCCATTAAAGTCATCGGTATCAATTTCACATATCAATTTTAAACAAGGTTTGGTATTAGTCATTATTTTCCGCTATAAGAAAATATCTACCTGTGCGCTTAGAATTGCTGTTCGTTAAAAGCAATAAATTCAATTAGTTATCCATGCTGTTCAAAGTACTCACGGGTAGCGGGAGTGATTTTCATTTTGCAAAACGACTGTTTTAGCTAGGGCTGAGATTTCTAACCGCACAGATCGAAAATTTCGCACTGTACGGTTAAAAAAAGTAGCCATGATAATGGGTAAATGATGTCAAATCCACTGTTGAGAAGAATGTCATAAATCTATTTGATTTATAACGTTTTTTTTAATTTTCCCCGCTAGATTATTGATTCGCTAAATTTTTGTCTTTTACAATCAGATAACAATTCTCAATCGAAAGTTGTCAAATCTAAATGTTATGGCACAAAACAGGGATATAAGCTATTTATTTGATTTACATCTTTTTTTTAAATCGTACAGATCGTTAAAAATTAGATCGGTACAAAAATAATTAACTCATGTACGCACTACTGTATGATGGTTTTGCGCGTTTATTTAGCACCATGCAAAATGATGAAATCTGTAAGTAGTTGATTTTACATAAAGAAAAGTTCATGTTTTTAATCGTACAGTGTGAACTTTTTTTGGAAATTCTCTTTTTACAGATCATAAAAAAGGGCCAAACTCAAAACCTGAATTTGGCCCTATCAAATCATAGATAGCTGGAGCGAAGCTCTACCCATCCTAACCTTGTGACACTCACTTATGAAATCCTGTAGGAATTAGCTTTTGCATTGTTGCTGATAGTCGTCCCAAGACACTTCTTTCGCTAGTTTTCCAGCCAATTTAATTTGAGCAAGTACTTCTTTTTCAGTGGTTTTTTTATTACCCAGAAAGTCATGTTCAGGAACTAATAAGTAATTCAATTGGTAACCCATATCCCATATTTTGGAAGAAAGAGAAAATAGTGATGAAGGAGATTGAGCTGACAAACACCACCTCATACAAATAGCCCTTTGTTTTTCTCTTATCTCAACACTTTGAGCATCACCTAGGAAACGATATAATTTTTCGTTTCTTGGATATATTAGTGTTGGCCGTTTTTTAACATATTGATTCAAAGTCGATAAGTCAACTTGAGTTAGTGTAGGTGTATAAGCAATCAGTTTTATCTGATCCGGTTTTTTGACGAATTTCCAAACAATATCATATATAAATTCAGAAAAACTATTGCTATAAAGTTGCCAAACAAACTTATCGACGGAATCTATTTCTATAAAAACAGGTGGATCGTCTGAACCATCCAATTTGACTGCCCAGTGACAAACACCCTGATTTTCTGACAAAACCAATAAAAATCCTTCACTCAATAAATCGTGAGACAGTTTATTACCCCACCAAAATTGGCCTTCATTATGCCATTCTTGAGGTGGGTGAGGCACATCAAACCAGATGCTGGTTTTAAGAATGTTCATAGCCTCTTTCATGGAATACCATTCTTTTATAGAAGGCGGTATAGAAATTGAGTATTGATGTTCAACATCATTAAGTAATTTCAAGAGTTCCTCAGAAACGATAGGCTTTAAGGAGAGTAAATTAAACGTGTTTTGGTGATACTTTAAATCCATAAATTTTGTGTGTTAATGTGCGAAATGTAGGTTATTTCATTTTTTTATCCTATTCAACTACCCCAGTGCCTAAGTTTAAAATTCAACCTATTTTTTAAATCATTGAAAATAAAGTAGATTTATTAAGTTAATACGTATGGGTTGCGTTAACGCTCTACCCTACGAACCCGTGCTACACTCGCTTTTATACTTAGCACTGTCATAAATTGCGCTTTTTGATTCTAACGGCCAACAGCTAAAGCAGTTGTCTAAAAGCTCAAGTCACCTAAAGGTGACTAACCACCCAATACTCAAGTTATAACGGTGGGCAGTATATATTAACTTGTGCTACGCTTACTTTTACTTCTTATTAGCTTTCTTGAAACCAAGGAATACTAGTCCAGATATTCTGTGTTCTCTTACTTAAGAGCAACAAGTCAATCATAAAATCAACTCTTGTTTTAAGTTCCTGTTTTTCTATATCTGGTTGGTTAGGATCGCATATCTGTATCATTCTACACAGATAGTCACCATTTGGTATTTTAAACAGTAATTCTTGTTGGTGTTTCTCGGGAAGTTGTACGTCTTCAAACTGTGATGCCATTGAAAGGCTTTCATAATTGGTGAGAAGTAATTGCCCACAGGTTACCGTGATAGTTCCTAGCACTTCACGAAAACCTGTTATTTTGCTTTCTTTAAAATGTACTTGCACTCGCCACGTATTTTCACATCCGGTTCCCCAAATAAGCAATTTTCTGTCTTGCATTTGTGTTTTAAAATGATGAATCAGTTGCTCAAAATACCAATTATTTCCGGTATCTGGAATATAAGAATTAGTATCAACTATGGCAAGAAAGCCTGAATCGTCGGTAATGTCGTATATTTTTCCATCCATTATGTTACTTGATTCAAATAGAGTTTGTTTATGAATAACGATTAATTATAATGGATTTTAAAAAATTTTCAAAAAATCATTCATCAGTGTTTACTGAACGTATCCAAAATAGCCATAATCGTTTGTATTTAAGGGCTACCCAAATAAATATTCTTAACCTACTTGGGCACTGGGGTCATTGAATGGGATTGCTTCAAATCACGTTTAAAGCAAAAAAGATACACTGTATGTAAACCTTTCTAATTTTTAATGATCTCGACATTAAGGGGCAACCACAAGGGATTGCCCCTACAAAAAAATGGGTATGTAGGGGCAATCCCTTGTGGTTGCCCTTGAGATTGAAGCAATCCCACTCAACGACCCCAGTGCCCCTACTTGAAAATGAGGATTTAATAACTTGAGTTTCCTCCAGAAAGTCATTTTTGGCTCATTTTCGGAAAAGTGTCCAACCAAAATTAGGCAATGATTTCAGTGTACTGAAAAAGTCGTCTTTGCCGAAAAGGGAAATGTTGGACTTTTCTGAGCGAACTCATAACTTCCAAAACTTTTAAATCAAATCTGACAGGTTTTTAAAACGGGTATGGTTTAGTTTCAAAATTGAATTCTTACTTTTTATTGTTCATCCAAAAACTTGTGCTTTGTGTCATTTTGACTCATAAAATAAATTATAACATCTACCTTAATAAAAAAGTTTTATCTCTTTAATCAAAATGACATCAGGTTAAAAACCTATGTTTCTGGATGGACACTAATTATTAAGTACCGAAACATAAATAAACAGGTATTTGGGATCGCTAAAAATCCTCCCTAGACTGACTGTTTGGTGCGCCGTTCTAACGCTTCGTACTCATAAGAGATGGTATGGTTATTGGCATCGGTTTCTGAAATCAGATTTCCGTTGGGATCATAAACAAAGGAGCTTACCTGCTCCAAGGCATTCTTGGTTTGGATACGTCGATCTGTTCCGAGGAAAAATGGTGGACATACGCTGTGAAAGATGGCAAAACCATATAAAAATAGACAGCATATGCGCCCTACTTTTCCGTTAATCCTTTTGCTTATGTTCTATAAGAAATTCATCCCACAATTCAAAAAACTTATCTAGTGCATGAGATTCGTTAACATGAAAGAATAAAAGTATGCTCATCCAACCGTGAGAACCTTCAACATCATACTTTTTGGCAATCCAATCTTGAAACTGTGAGAGTATTAGATGGTTATCGTTCCTCTCTTTTGGAGACATAATACCTTTGCAACAATTAAAACCAGCTAAGAAAGCACTAAATTCTTTAATCGAGTAATTCGCTAAATACTATTAATGGGTGCCTTCTAATTATTCCAATTACCTCATGTATTCCTAAACGTTCTTCTTTCAAAATAGATATCCTCTAATAAACTTAATTCATTAAAACTCGATCTTCAAGTTTTTTGTAAACCATTGAATTTATAAAGAAATATAATTTTATGTTCTAAAGTATAAATAACATTAAAAATCAATGAGTTGCATATTTTAACGCTCAAAAATAGATCGTCGTAAAGCTTGCTGAATATCAAAAACTTGATCATCGAGTAATAGAATAATAAAACCTATTTAAATTTCAAAATATAACTCAGGCATTACCCATTCTTCAGAACTAAATGCACACATAAAATCAAATTCAACACTACAAACAATGGCTTCTTCGCTATTGAATATCAGTTTGTCAAATGATTTTAGACTTGTAACAATGTATGCGTATGTTGATTTCTTTCGTGATTAATAATTGTGTAACGATAAAATAATTTGGGGCATTAAATATTTATCAGGAAACGCAGAAAATACATGAATATAATAAAATCAAGCATTTAGCCTGTAATCTGACACAGTCGAATTAAACGCATGAGCCATAAGAAAGCTCACCATCATGATGGTATTCAATACACCATTGATTCTCAGAACACACTATCCATGTATCCCAATCTTGTTCAAAGATAATTTCTACGTTTTTGACTACATCACAAAGTTTTAGTTGAATGCCAGGCCTGTGGGCATTTGTCCATATTAATGTCACCACTGGATTGCCCAATCGTTGTTTTTCTATGATTTCTCCTAGTAATTTTTCACAAGATGAAATCACTTCACATTTTTTTATCATAGTAATATGATGCGAATCAATACGCCCCCATGACGTTATTGAAAATTTTTCGCGTAACCATTTTGATATTTTTACCTCTGAAGTTTTATAATCAGGCCAAACAATCTCATATTCAATAGCATTCGAGTCAAATTCAAATAAAAGTTCTTGTATAAAAAATGCTTGCTCGTTTTGAGCTATTTTTCTTTGTAATTGTTCTCGTTTGGCTAAAAGCTTTTTTCTCTGTTCAGAACTCAATTTCATTGTATTATATAACCTTTCCTGATTGAATAAATTACACTTACATATTAATTGACGAAAAGGAAAGGAGGGCTTTTTCGATAGCCTATTCACATTCAGTTCATTAACTCAATCTGTGATTTTTATGATTGATTAGCCTTTATACTTATTCAATCGTGAAACGCTATAAATCAAGCGATTATTTTACATACACTTTGTAGTAGCCAACAGCTAAAGCAGTTGTCTAAAAGCTCAAGTCACCTAAAGGTGACTAACATGCTGCCAGTTTTTGCTAAAACGGCACGCTTTAAATGGATTTTTACTACCAAAAAAGCGCAAATGATAAATTTTAACAGTATATAAACTGTTTTTTACAAAAACGATGCTAAAAATAATATTGTGGGGGACGTAGTCACCTTTCGGTGACCTTTTCTGGGTGGTATGATCATTTTCGCTTTACTGCACTAGCCTTTCGCTTAAGACATCTCTCAATTCAATACCCCTATTCCAAACCTCTTTAGGCAAACTATCAGGAATATTAGTCATACAACAATGAGCAATAGTAGATAACTTATGATATTCCAAATTCTCAGAATCTTCATTAGGATGCCATTCAAACACAAAAAATTTATTAAGTATTTCTACCTGTTTTTCTTGTTCTTGTGCTAAAAAAGAATAGAAAATCCATAAAATCTCTTCAGTATCATCATATAAAATGTGCTTATTCATTTGAAAGTCCGATGACAATCTTTTTATACTTTTATATTAAAAAAGTTTTTAGTCACTGTCAAAAAATAAGTTAATTGGGAGGGTTTATTAATTTGTGATTTTAGGAATAGATATTTGCGCCCTTTAAATTCAGCATTCTCAGAATCTTGTCATGCTTAATGGGAAAGGGGGCTACAAATATCCTTCTCTACTTTTTGATATGCTTTCCCTAGGTTGCACCGTGCCCTGAGCTTGGTTCCTGAGCCTGTCTTCGGTATGTCTTCGGTGTGCTATTCACATTCAACCCATACCTAAGACTAGCTCAGGGAACATGGGGTTGTGCGTTTTAAGATTTCACTTAATAAGTTTTTGCGCGCAAAAGGGCGCATTCCCAAAAAAAGGGTTTTACGCAAAAGTATTTGCTTAAAAAACTTTTGCGTAAAACATTATCAATCTTGGCCGTCGCAAACTCAAGTTGGAACGAAAAGGGGCCGTCGCAAACTCAAGTTGGAACGTAAAAACGCAAACTAAAGTTTGCACTCCTAACCGCAAAACATCAGCCTAATTATTTGAAATGGTTGGGAGCGGCAAATGGGCTTTTTTTAAATTGCCCAAAGTCAAATGTAGAGGTAATTCAGGTTCTGGTGATAAACCTAATTCGGCGCGATGCTTGAGGGCCGCTTCACATTGCACCGCTACCCATAAATAACCCTCCGTTTCTTGAATAGTCGAATCATATTCAAATTCAATTTCTTGTGCCTGAAGCTTTTCCCAATTGGTTTTGAGAGGGGGCTCTTCATTACGAATAACGGAAATATGCGTTCCCCATAATGGCGCTTGAACCGATTGCGTCTGATAGGTTTTTATTTTAAATTGATAACGCAAATATCGGCCCAATTCAGGATCACATTCAATAATCAACCACCATTTTGTAGTTTGCCCGTCTCGACGAATAAGAGTGCCATGACGATTCAAAGGGGGGCTATAGCGAAAAATGCCCGTTGACTTGAATTTCATCTTGATTTTTTTATCCTAATTTTTCAGAAAATCCCTTAATCAGTGCAGAAGTTGATGTTGCCGACGACTTTAAACAAGCGTTCAGCTCAATTTTGCTGCCCTCTTTTCGTTCCAAATTTATTTTGTTTTCGCTTTTCGTTCCAAATTTATTTTGCGGTTCGATTTTCTTGATATAGCGTTTCCCGATTGAATAAAGTACAGTTATACCCTGAAAATTGAACCGCAAAATAAATTTTGCACTCCAAAAAAACCGCAAAATAAATTTTGCACTCCAAAAAAACCGCAAAATAAATTTGGAACGTAAAAAACCGCAAAATAAATTTTGCATTCCAAAAAAACCGCAAAATAAATTTGGAACGTAAAAAACCGCAAAATTTTTATTATGTAAAATGTAAATAGAACGCTGATTGCACTGATTATCATGATTCGCGCTGATTTTAAAATCAGCGTCAATCAGTCTGTAGGGTGGGTAACGGGTTTTTAAAGCCCACCATCCCCTAAATCAGTATAAGCATTTATGTAACAAATTAAATAACAATATTTTTACAATAATAATTTAACGCGCAAGACGAAGCCGGTGGGCAACAAAAACCCGTTACCCACCCTACAAGAAAGTTCTATTCTTCTCGTAAAATTTAACGCGCAAGACGAAGCCGGTGGGCAACAAAAATCCGTTACCCACCCTACAAGAAAGTTCTATTCTTCTCGAATGGCTTCCGCTGGATCAATGCCTGTGGTTTTCCAAGCGGCGAGTAATGAACTCATTGTGGCGGCTCCGGTTGTGCCTAAAAAGGCTATCCCGAAATAGTGTTCGGGTAGGAAGCATATTTTTTCGCCTAATCTCAAATCGGCCGCAAATACTAGATTGATGACTGATGCGAGTGCGGCGTAGCCGGTGAAGGCTACGATGACGCTCATGATGGCAATTGCAATACCTTGGTAAATGGGAAAACCAAAGACGGCGTTTCGAGAGAGGCCCATCAGTCTGAGCATGCCGATATCACGTTTTTTCCGTTCGACTGCGGCATATAGGCTGGCTATTAAGGCGGCAATGCCGCCGATAATGCCGACTAGCGCGACTAACCAGAAAATCCGTGTGAGCCCTCGATCCAGTATCTTGACTCGTTCGATTTCCTGAACTTGTGTGATCACGTCTATATTTTGCTCAATAAAGTATTTATAAAGCGTTGGTACGTCGTCAATGCTGCGCGTATATAAACGAAATCCGCGATAACTGGCTCTGGCTAAGAGGAAGCTGTTTTGTTTTTCATCAAATAAAATACGCCGTTGGTTGCCGGTTTTTAAGGTGCCGATGAGTTCGCTTGGCACAATGGCGTAATCGCTCTCTGTTTGACCGACCGATTTGATCGGGAAGCTGATTGTGCTTTCTAAAGTGTTGGCACTGGCTTGCAAGGGTTTTGTCAATGTGGACGTTGTGGGTAAGAGGATTTGGGCTTGTTTTGCAAACGAGGCGTCTGCGTCTAAACGATTCCAGGGTAGCGTGGGTAGGCCCAGTTGTTCTGTTTTTGAGGGCGAGAGGGATAAACCGATGACTTTGATCGTTTCTTGCTCGTTGATCGTTATAGAAGCGTTGTCTACAAAAGGCAGAATGATGGCCGATTGCCCCCGTAATTTGTTTTTAATACGCTTAATGCTGTCGATTTGTATGGTGTTGCCTCTGGCAACCAGCTTGTAGGCGCTGTGATCAGCAGGTAGCGAAAAGCCGAGGGCTTGTTTAAACTGTTCAGCAGTGAGATCGGTTATTTCCGCTAGGCCTGTATTAATGGTGAGTTTGCGCGTTTGAATGCGACTCAAAGGGCTACCGAGTACGACAAAAACGCCATCAAAACTCAAAAAGGGATGCGGATGACTGCCAGCCCATTTGCGTTCAGGCACAGCTTGCCCTTCTCGATACAATTCAACATCCGTGACAAATTGAAGGGGGGCATAAATACGGGGTAAGCCATCTGCGCGTGGGTTGAGTATGGCAGTCACCGTTAATGGGGTTTCTACAAATTCTCGTTTACGCTGTCGCGTGCGCGTCACCCGTGCGGTTATCGTTTCACCCAGTTTTACACCTAATTCTTCGGCAGCGGGATAGCTTAAAACACATTCCCCAGCTTGGGGTATGATGCCGCCATTTTTGAGGATCAAGGGATCGCCATCGCCTGTCGGGAGGAGATCAAGGGCTTGGCCTCGTGTTGTACCGGATTTCATGATACGGACAATGGAAGAACCGCGCAGGATAGTGGGTGTGATAAAGGCTACATCGTCACGGGCGGCAATGGTTTCAAACCATTCTGGTGCCAGTTGTAAAGTGCGTGAGGGTTTGATTTCTTGATTGACGGGATCTTCAACTAAACGTTCGCGCATGGTTTCAACGGTACCATATTTCAAACCTAACAAAATCAGTAAGGGTGCCAAGACAGCTGCGATGGCTAATACCATACAGAGGGTTAAAATCCATTCATGGCGTAAATCTAATAGGGCTAAACCGGCGACTAAGCCCCTAGGTGGTTTTTTATGTTCTGGAATCGTGTGAGTCATTGTGTTTTACCATTAGAGTGATGTCAAAATATTGTGGGTGAGATGATAGAACGCTGATTGTCATGATTTCCGCTGATTTTTAAACCCTAATTACAGGGATTGTATATGAAGGGATTAGATCATAAGTACTGAAGCACAAATAAACAGGTATTTAACAACCAAGGGCAACCACAAGGGATTGCCCCTACATGACATTGTGTAGGGGCAATCCCTTGTGGTTGCCCCCTTTCTGTTTTTTTTTGTGGTTGCCCCCTTTCTGTTTTTTTAAAGACCTGAAAATTTATGGTTCAGTACTTAGTCTTACCCAGTTTAAATCCTTTTTTATATACAATCCTTGTCGTTATGGTTTTAAATCAGTTCAATCAGCGTTCTATCCTTTCAAAATGAGTTTTTACCACTATCAATAATCAAGTCCAACAACTTATGAACATCTGTTGATGGATTACCCCCAGAATCTCCTTCTTCTTCGCGTCTTTGATAACCTTGTTTAGCACGTTTTTTCGCGATGTCGTAATGATCACGTATAAACTCGTAATTAAATGTGGCAGACACTTCATGATCATAACCCTGCATCAGTTTTTCAAGAATACGTTGTAAATCATGTCGGTGAATGGGGGCATCGTAATTACGAATGTGTAATAATCCCCAAAGCTCAAAGCAGGGATTAGCGATACTCAGTTTAACCCCATTGCTACGTGCCATATCTTTCGCTTGAGGAATATTCGGGTGTTCATCCACATCAAATAATCCCCACACTTGAAAATGTTCATCAAAACTGTTTTGACTACGTCGCGCTTCTCGCTCCAATTCCTTTTTGAATTTCACCGCTTTTTTAACCAATGTGACAGGTACGCCGCCTTTGGGAACCACTTTTATCTCAACAAGCGGGTTATTATGATCTTGAGTAAAATCATTCAAATACTTGGGTTCCGTTTTCTCGCCCTCGCACACCACAACGATCTTGAATTTTGGTTCGCGTTGCGATTTACGCCTTTCGAGTGATGGTGTTTTGGGTAATTTGCGCCGCGCCATTTTTTAATCCTGTGCAAATAAAACGTCTAAACTGCCTAAAAAAGGAATCCCACCAAAATGCCCTTGCAAATAACCTTTTTCAAAGTTGTCGGTATGGCGTGTACGAATATCGGTTAGGGGATAAAGATGTGTGGCACCTTGTTTGTTTTTTTCGGTTAACCAAATTTGATCGCGTCTCAGTACGGCCCCATCTAGCAGGTTAGTGTCATGGGTGGTGAAAATCAATTGTGCATTGCCTTTGTTAGAGGTTGGGGAATTTAATAATTTCAGCAATTGGAGTGATAATAATGAGTGCATACTGGTATCCAGTTCATCAATCAAAATCACTTTGCCGCTTTCTAGGGCATCAAAAAGGGGGCCAAGTAAGGTGAGAAGTTGTAAAGTGCCACGACTTTCATCACCTAGCTTTAGGAAAATCTCTTTCCCGCCAAGGCTTTGATGGCGAAAACGTAGCCTGTCATTGAGGTTTGCATTTTTAAGTTCACTGTTTTCTTCAAGGGCGGTTCTGATATTTTCAAGAATTGATTTATCTGTCACGCTACCCTTTTCAATTTGTGCCTCAATAATGCCAGTATCCGCGCCTTTGAGAAACTCAATAATCGGTGTCTTTATCATGCCCTTGTCGAGATAACGCGCTTCAACGTGTTCAAAGCCATGCTCTGCATTGAGGCGAAAGTCATATTTTTCTTCAAAATAGCGGTATATTTTAGACAATTGTTGGTGATTATTCTGGGCTGCGGCGGATAAAAATAGACTGTTATCACGGGTTAAGGCTTCAATGGTTTTATTTTTACCTTTTAAAAATTTGCCAAAATAGAAGGTTGGTTCTTCATGAGATTGGCGGTGGAACCAGACTTGACGATGTTTAGCGGGATAGGCATACAACCATTCTTCTTGCACTTTGTCATCATCTATTATAAAACCATAATGGTAGCGAATAGTGTCAATTAGTACATCACAGTCAAAATGTGAGGGTTGGTTTCGCATTTCTGGATCAAGTTGAAAAGGGGTGCGGGTAATGCCACCTGTCGCTGATCCATTGGCGTGTGATTTCAAAACCATACGCCGCATAAAGGCGAAAGCTTGTAGAATATTTGATTTACCGGAAGCATTGGCTCCATAAATACCAATCGTTGGCAGTATTTTAGAATCTAATGGTTTAATGGTAATCAAATGGTGCTGTTGTTCTTCGAGAGAAGAGGCCGTTAATAATAATGCTTGATAATCACGAATGGAACGGTAGTTGGAAACTCCGAAACGTAATAACATAATGGTAAACTACAAGGATTAGAAGAAAGGATTTTAACCTATAACTACAGGGATTGTATATAATAAAAGATTGGTTCATAGTCTTACCCAGTTTAAATCTTTTTTTAGATACAATCGTTATGGTTTTTGTTATTCATTGATATCGTTCCGAAGTGGAACGAATCAAGCTTTTAGACACATCTTCGACTTTAAAGGTGTAAATCACGTCGGCCAGTGGCAGGATTAAATCTTTGTGATGTGTCACCATGATGATCGTTGTGCCGGTATCTTTTGCGAGTGCATAAAAATCTTGAACAATGGCTTTGGCACGTTCCTCATCAACTGCTGCTGTGGGTTCGTCGGCTAGGATGATTTGGGGATGATGGCTGAGGGCTCGCAGTACAGCAACTCTTTGTCTTTGCCCGCCTGATAGAAATTGCGGTTTTTTATTCAGGAGGGTGTCTATGTCAAGACGTTTGGCTAATTCTTTGATATAACTATTGTCGTGTAAACCATTGAGTTTTAAGGGTAATTGAATATTTTGCCAAACGGTTAAAAAGGGGAGTAATCCGCCTGTTTGTAGTACATAACCGAGTTTTTCGCGACGCACGTCGGCTAAGCTTTGTTCGTCATCCTTTTCCCAAAGGTTAGCAATATCTGATGTTTCGACTGTCTCTTCTTTGGAAAAACGGTATTGAAATTGTTGGCAGCGAGTTGGACGAGAAACTAGGGCTAACATATCTAGTAAGGTGCTTTTGCCACAACCACTATTTCCTACGATGGCTACAAATTGTCCTTTTTGTAAGCTGATTTCTGGTATTTGCAATTCAAAGGCGATGCCGCCTTGTTCACGGTGTTTGACGACTTGTTGTAAGGCTAGGATAGGGGGAGTTGCTGTTTTTGAGAGGTTGGTTTCCATAATCATGTCTTAGTTAAACCTGTCAGGTTTTGAAAACCTGACAGGTTTGGTTGGCTAAAGTTAAACCGTTAGATAAAGTTAAACCTGTCAGGTTTTGAAAACCTGACAGGTTTGGTTGGCTAAAGTTAAACCGT